>JBJEYC010000414.1:0-6139 GCA_051886435.1 Lachnospiraceae bacterium | reverse complement strand
TTTTCAATCCGGTCCGTGAAGTGCCGGAAAGCCTGCGCCTGGGTCATCGTGGGATCCGGGGAGAGCATGTCCGCCCTGGCAAAGTGCGTAAAGATGCCCTCCACCTGGATGCCGGGGGTCTCCAACGCCTTTTTCACAAAGGAAAGACCCTTGTCGTCCGGCGTGATGCCAATGCGGGACATGCCGGTATCCACCGCCACGTGGACAGGGAAGGTCACGCCGGCCTTTTTTGCGGCATCGGAGAGGGCAGCCAGCTGATCCTCCCGAAAGACCGCCGGGCGGATGCCAAGCCGCGCCTCCTCCTCATAGCAGTCGGGGAAGGTGTAGCCCAGGATCAGAACCGGCTTGTTCACGCCTGCCTCCCGGAGTGCGCGTGCCTCCTCAAAGGTCGCGGTGCAGTACCCCCACAGATAGGGGAGGGGCTCCAGCACCCGGGCAATGGCGGCGGCGCCATGGCCGTAGCCGTCGGTCTTGACCACGGCTGCCATCTTCGTGCCGGGGGCGGTGTTTTGGTGCATCGCCTCCATGTTTGCCCGGATGGCGGCAAGATCAATCTTCACATAGGTTCTGTCTGGTCCCTGCACAGCACTCACCTCCCGCTCTCAAGGATGCCGCTCTGCGCAATCGCGTTCACCGCAAGGCGGATCTTGTCCGGAGGCAGAGTCAGCGCAAAGCGCACGTACCCCTCGCCCAGGGGACCGAAGGAGGCGCCAGGCGTTGCGATGACGCCGGCTCTTGTCATCATCTCCTCCACGAACTGCATGGAGTTTCCGTGTCCCTCCGGGATCTTCGCCCAGACAAACATGCTGCCGTGGCTGTCGGGGACATCCCAGCCGATCCCGCGCAGGCCCCCGCAGAGGGCATCGCGCCGATCCTGGTAGTCCGCACACTGGGCCTTGACCGTGTCCGCAAGAGGGCCGGTCAGCGCCGCCACCGCCGCCTTCTGCAGCGGCAGAAACATGCCGAAGTCGATCTGGCTGCGGAGCTTTCGGAAGGCTGCCACCACATCGGGTCTTCCGATGCAGAAGCTGATCCGGGCACCGGTCAGGTCAAAGCTCTTGGAGAGGGAGAAGAACTCCACGCCCACCTCGGCCGCTCCCTTGTGGGAGAGGAAGGATCCGCCGTACACGCCGTCAAAGATGATGTCGCTGTAGGCGTTGTCGTGGACGATCAGAACGTCATACTTTTTTGCAAAGGCAATGAGTTCCTCGTAGATGCCCTCCGCCGCGACGGATCCGGTGGGGTTCGAGGGGAGAGAGACAATCATGTATTTGGCCTTTCTGGCCACATCCTCCGGGATGTCCTTCACCCGGGGCAGGAAGCCCGTCTTTTCGGTCATCGGATAGTACCAGGGCTTGGCGCCTGCCATCTGGGCGCCGGCGATGAACACCGGGTAGCAGGGAGAAGGCAGAATCACCGTATCCCCCTCATCACAGAGAGCGAGCGGCAGATGCCCCATGCCCTCCTCAGAGCCGTAGCAGCTGCAGATCATATCCGGGGTCAGATCCACCCCGTACCGCTTCTTATAGTAGCTGCACACCGCCGCGAGCATCTCCGGCGTATCGCGCAGCGCGTACTTCCAGTTGGCGGGATCCTTTGCGGCCTCGATCAGGGCATCCCGGATGTACTTGGGTGTGGGAAAGTCCGGGGTTCCCACCGACAGGTTGTAGATGGTCTTTCCCTCTGCCTCGAGCTTGAGTTTCTTCTCATTCAGGGAAGCAAAGATCTCGTCCCCGAACCGGTCCATTCGTTTGCTGAACTGCATGTGGCGCCTTCTTTCCTTGGGATTTGCGTTTGCCTGTTATGATACTCCATTTCCCCGGGCTTGGGTATGCAAAAAACGCATCCCCGGGGGGATGCGCCTTGTTTTGGGCATTCTGATATCGTGTTCACTCGAGCTCGAAGGCGCCGGTGTAGAGCTGGTAATAGGTGCCTTTCTGCTCCAGGAGCTGCTCGTGGGTGCCACGCTCGATGATGCGGCCGTGGTCCAGGACCATGATCGCGTTGCTGTTGCGGACGGTAGAAAGCCGGTGGGCGATGACAAACACCGTTCTGCCCTTCATCAGGTTGTCCATGCCCTGCTGCACCAGGGCTTCGGTTCTGGTGTCGATGGAGCTGGTCGCCTCGTCGAGAATCATGACCGGCGGATCCGCCACCGCCGCCCGGGCGATGGAGAGAAGCTGGCGCTGGCCCTGGGAGAGCCGGGCACCGTTTCCGGTCAGCATGGTGTCATAGCCATCGGGCAGGCGTCGGATGAAGTCATCCGCGTTGGCGAGCTTTGCCGCGGCGATGCACTCCTCGTCTGTCGCGTCCAGACGCCCGTAGCGGATGTTCTCCAGCACCGTCCCGGTGAAGAGATTCACATCCTGCAGGACGATGCCCAGGGAACGCCGCAGATCCGGTTTTTTGATCTTTCCGATGTTGATGCCGTCGTAGCGGATCTTGCCGTCCTGGATGTCGTAGAAGCGGTTGATCAGGTTGGTGATCGTTGTCTTGCCCGCGCCGGTGGCGCCGACGAAGGCAATCTTCTGTCCGGGCTTTGCGTACAGCGTCACGTCGTGCAGGATCTCCCGATCCGGCTGGTAGCCGAAGTTGACGTGCTCCATCTCGATGTCGCCCTGCAGTTCCTGATACGTCGTGGTGTCCGTTGCCTTGTGGTAGTGCTTCCAGGCCCAGAGGCCGGTCTTTTCCGAAGTCTCCGTGATGTTCCCGTCAGCATCCTTCTTTGCATTGACCAGCATCACGTAGCCCTCGTCCGCCTCCGGTGCCTCATCCATCAGGGCAAAGACTCTGCCCGCGCCCGCAAGGCCCATCGCGATCAGGGAGACCTGGTTGGAGATCTGGGCGATTGTCTGGGTCAGCTGCCGGGACATGGACAGGAAGGAGACGATGATGCCGGCGGTGATGGTGTCTGCCCCGGCCAGGCTGATGTTGACCGCGTGGGAAAACACAAGAAGGCCGCCCAGGATGGCCAGCAGCACGTAGGTGATGTTGCCGAGGTTGTTCAGGATCGGCATCAGGACGTTGCCGGCCGCATTGGCCCGCTCACTGTCGGAGAACAGGGCGTCGTTGAGCCGATCGAAGTCCTCCTTCGAGCGCGTCTCGTGGTTGAAGACCTTGACGACCCGTGCACCGTTCATCTGCTCCTCGATGTAGCCCTCCACAGAGGCGAGGGACTTCTGCTGCCGGGTCATATAGGTGCTGCTCTCGCCGCCGATCTTTCCGGTCAGAGCCAGCATCAGCCAGATCATGACGCCGACCACCAGGGTCAGCCAGATGCTGTAGTACAGCATCATGAAGATGATCGCCAGGATTGTGACCCCGCACTGCACGAACATCGGCATACTCTGTCCGATCATCTGCCGGATCGCATCCGTGTCGTTCGTGTAGGTACTCATGATGTCGCCGTGGGCGTGGGTGTCGAAGTAGCGGATGGGAAGAGTCTCCATCCGGTCAAACATGTCGTCCCGCATGTGGCAGAGGGTGCCCTGGGTGACGGTCGCCATGATGCGGCTGTAGATGAAGGAGGCCAGCACGCCGACCACGTAGAAGATCGCCATGGAGAGCAGAATTCCCGCGAACTTCCCCGCAACGGAGGCGAAACCGTTTGTCACACCGGGAGTGATGACCTCATCGATCAAACGCTGCAGAAACACCGTGGCCACCGTCCCGGAGAGGGCGCTTAAAATGATGCAGATGACCACCACGATAAGCCTTGCCCGGTAGTAGCGGAACAGATAGGCAAGAAGCCGTTTTCCGGTGCCCGGCGCTGCTGCCTGCCGCATGCTCTTGAAACTGGCGGGGCCCCGCTGCCCCCTTGGGCCCCTGGTCTTTTCCTGTGCCATCAGCCCGCCTCCTTTCTTCCGGCTCCGGTCTGGGAGTCATAAATCTCGCGGTAGATGCCGCCCCTGGCAAGAAGCGACTCGTGATTTCCCTGCTCCGCGATCTTTCCGCCCTCCATGACCAGGATGGTGTCGCAGTCCTGCACGGAAGTGATGCGCTGGGCGATGATGATCTTCGTGGTGTCCGGGATCTCCTCGGAAAAGGCCTTGCGGATCAGGGCATCGGTTCTTGTGTCCACGGCGGAGGTAGAGTCATCAAGAATCAGGATCTTCGGCTTCTTCAGCAGAGCTCTGGCGATGCACAGGCGCTGCTTCTGTCCGCCGGAGACGTTGGTGCCGCCCTGCTCGATCCAGGTGTCGTACTTGTCCGGCATCTGCTGGATGAACTCATCCGCACAGGCGAGTTTGCAGCAGCGCTCCACCTCCTCCTGTGTGGCGTTGGGGTTGCCCCAGCGCATGTTTTCGAGAATCGTGCCGGAGAAGAGGACGTTCTTCTGCAGCACGACGGCCACCGCGTCCCGCAGGGCCACCAGGTCGTAGCTTTTCACGTCCTTGCCGCCCACACGCACGGTTCCTTCTGTGGCATCGTAGAGCCGCGGGATCAGCTGGATCAGCGTGGTCTTGGAGGAGCCAGTGCCGCCGATGATGCCCACACTGGTCCCGGAGGGAATGTGCAGGTCGATATCGGAGAGGGCCCAGTTCCTGCTGCGGGCCGCGTAGCGGAAGCTCACGTGATCAAAATCAATGCTCCCGTCCGGAACCACCTCGTCCGCGTTGGCCGGGGAGACCAGGGTGGGCTCGTAGACCAGGACCTCAGAGATACGCAGTGCCGACTCCTGCGCCATGGAGACCATGACAAAGATCATCGAGAGCATCATGATGGCGGAGAGGATCTGCACGCCATAGGTGATCAGAGAGGAGAGACCGCCGGTCGTAAACCCGGTCCCGCCGGTGCGGATGATCAGGCTCGCTCCGGCGTAGGAAACCAGGAGCATCGCCGTATACAGGCAGGCGTTCATGGCCGGGGTGTTCCAGGCGAGGATCTTCTCAGCCATGGTGAAGTCCTGCCGGACCTCCTCCGAGGCCTTGTGGAACTTGTCCCTCTCGTGGTCCTCCCGGACAAAGGCCTTGACGACCCGGATGCCGGAGACGTTCTCCTCGACGCTCTCGTTCATGGCATCATACTTCTTGAAGATCCGGTTGAAGATCGGCATGACCTTCGCGTTGATCCCGAAGATGATGACGCCCAGAACCGGCACCATGGCAAGGAAAATCAGGGCGATCCTGGCGTTGATCGAAAAGCTCATGATCAGCGAGAAGATCATCATGAGCGGGGTGCGGACCGCAATGCGGATGATCATCTGGTACGCGTTCTGCACGTTGGTGACATCCGTGGTCATACGGGTCACCAGGGAGCTCGTCGAAAACTTGTCCACGTCCTGGAAGGAGAGGTCCTGCACCTTGGCGAACAGGTCCTTCCGGAGGTTTTTGGCAAAGCCAGCGCTGGCTGTCGCAGCAAACCTGCCGGAGAGAAAGCCGCAGGCAAGGGAGCACATAGCCAGGGCCAGCAGCACCGCGCCGTACCGAAGGATCGGCTGCACGGAGCTGCCCGCAAGGTCATCGACCAGCTTTGCCATGACAAAGGGCAGAATGCACTCGAGGCACACCTCTCCTGCCACAAACAGCGGCGTCAGGATAGAGGACTTTTTATATTCCCGGATGCTCTTCCCGAGGACGTGGATCACCTCCCCAAGGCTCATCTGGCTCTCACTTTTCTTCTTTTTCACAGTCTGCTCCCTTCTTTTCCTCTTCTTCGGTGTTGTCCAGGATGCGGTAGAGGAAACGGCTCAGCTGCTCCCGCTCCGCGTCGGAAAAGCCCCGGACCAGCATCCGGTCCATTTCTTTGCGTCCCACGCCAAGGTGAACGCCCACGTCATAGGCTTTCCGGGTCATGGTCACGATGCGGTTGCGCCGGTCCCGTCTGTCAATCTCCACCGTGACAAAACCTTTTTCCTGCAGTCTCGAAACGATGCCGATGACCGTGGGATGGGATACGGCAAAGTGCTCCTCCAAAAGGCGCTGGGAAGCGCTGCCTCCGTTTTCCTCCAGATATCCGAGATAGTGCACCTGCGTCCCGGTCAGACCATAAGCCGCAAAAGAGCGGTCTGCCATGCTCCGGATTCGATCCGTGATGGTCTTGAGGAGAAACCCGACGTCCTGCGTTTGTTCCATAGGTTTGCCTCCGTAATACAAGTTTAATTCGTAGCCTGCTACACTGTAGCGTGTTACATAATAGG
>JBJEYC010000413.1:0-6143 GCA_051886435.1 Lachnospiraceae bacterium | reverse complement strand
ACACCCATGAGCTGTTCACCCAGTTCGGCGTGGACGCCATCATCCGCATCGGCTCTGCCGGCGGCCTTGACATGGATGTGGACGCGAAGGACGTCGTTATCGCCGAGGCGGCATCGACCAACTCGAACTACGGCAATGCCTATGGCGTGCCGGGACAGCTGGCTGCCTGCGCGGACTTCGACATGCTCGAGGAGGCTGTGAAGAACGCACGGGCGCAGGGATGCAAGTTTAAAGTCGGCAAGGTCTACAGCTCCGACTTCTTCTATTATCCGCAGCCGGGTCTCAATGAGAGACTCCGCGACCTCGGACATCTCTGCGTTGAGATGGAGACCGCAGGACTGTACTGGGAGGCCTGCGCGAACAGAAAGCGCGCCCTCTCCATCCTTTCCATTTCCGACCATCTGTTCAAGCCGGTTGCCCTCTCGGCCGAGGAGCGGCAGAACGGCTTTACCGACATGATGGAGATCGCGCTGAACACCGCTGTGAAGTTCGCGGAGTAAGTCAGCCATCCGAAATACCAAACACGTGGCAGGACCGGAATTCATCCGGCCCTGCTTTTTCGTGGGCAGTTTTGGGAAAAGCTGAAGAAGGAAGGCTCTCTGGCAGCACAGGGAAGGCGGCCGGGCGCATTCTTTTTCTTTTCCTTTTGTGCAGCCACAGTTCCAATGCTTTCCATTCTTTTCTCCGGATTTTGCAAAAATTGACGCTCGACAGGACGCTGCTTTGCGGTATGATATTGACCGTGTCAATATCAAAAATTCCATAATCAATGGAATGGAGAGGTGAGTTATGAGAGCTGTTGAGAAGAAAAGGTGCAGATGGGCGCTCCTCTGGTCGGCGCTTGCCCTCGTGTTCGTCCTCTGGTGTCTTCCGATGGGCGCGCACGCGGAATCGTCCATGCCGGTCCAGATCACGGCGGCTGCGATCTCCGGAAAGAATGTGAACGTGACTGCGACGGCAGCCGCCGCGCCCACAAGCGATGATGGCTGTGTCCACCTGATGGCCCAGTACTGCTATGAGGCGGGCAGCCAGGGAACCGAGGTCGCCAAGGTCCCGGTCTCCACGAGCCTGACCTTCACGTTCCCGCTGCAGGCGGGAACCGCATCTTCCCATCTGATGCAGAAGTTCACCGCCTGTGTCATGCAAAGCGGCCAGCTTGTCCCAGTGTCAGATGCCCACTACATCACCAATCCCGAGGCGCTTGGCAAAAAGACTGCCAGGATCGATGACGGCAGCAAGAAGGGGTTTCTTTTGGATCCGCGTCTTTTGAATGTCACCAATTACCTGACTGAGGCCGGCGTCTCGCAGGTTACCTACAACCTGCCGATCGGAGATCTGTGCGACACGAGAAAAGGCGGCAAGATCCACTTCACCTATGAGGGTACCGACTATGTCTTCAACGAGGACATCGTAGGGCAGTACGACCTGATCGTCCCCAAGATGAACAAGGTCGGCGTCTCGGTCACCCTGATTCTTTTGAACAACCTGGCAAACTCCAATGACCTGACGCTGATCCACCCGCTTGCCCGGGATACCACCGAGGCAAACTACTACGCCTTCAACACTGCGACGAAAGAGGGGGCCAAAAAACTTGCTGCCATCGCAGCGTTTTTGGGATCCCGCTACAGCGGCGGTACCCACGGCACGGTTGACAACTGGATCGTCGGCAATGAGGCGAACGCCCTGGACTGGAACTACATCAACACCGCCGGAAGCATGGAGGCAGCTTCTCTGGAATATGAAAAGGCCGTCCGGATCTTCTACAACGGGATCCGTTCCCAGAACGCCTCCGCGAGAGTCTATGCCTGCGTGGACCACGAGTGGGCGCAGAGCGACTTCCCGGGCTTCCACTTCGCGGCGAAGGACTTTCTGACCACCATGCAGGCGCAGATTTCGGCCGAGGGGAACTTTGACTACGGTGTAGCCGTCCATCCCTACAACGTGCCGCTGTACGCGTCCCAGACCTGGACGATGCAGAATCTTGGAGTCTGCGATCAGACGCAGAACTCTCCCTACATCACGATGGCAAACATCGGTGTGTTCACCGACTTTTTCTGCCAGAAAGCCATGCTGCAGAATGACGGTCAGGTACGCTCGATACTCTGCTCCGAGCTTGGATACAGCTCCATGCCCTATAACGGATATCCCAACGATGAGAACCAGCAGGCAGCCGCGCTGGTCTTTGGCTACCTGCAGGCGAAGAACAACCAGTACATCGACGGATTCTTCAACCGGGAGGCGGATGCACCGGAGGAGATTGCACAGGGCCTTGCTGTCGGTGTGCTCTCCTCGGATGATGGAAAGACCTATACGAGAAAGCTCTCCTACGACTACTACAAGAACATCGACAACCCGGCAGTGGCAAATGACATCCTTGCCGCCTGCGGCGCCTACATGGGCGGCATTGAGGTTTCATCCCTGCTGACGCCCAGGTAAAGCAGGAGAAAACAGCGGAAACACACAGACAATCGAAGGGTAACGAAAATCGGACCTTCTCTCATCCAGGCAGCGACAGATGGGAGAAGGTCCGTTTTTTTTGTCATCATGGAGATGCCTTGCGGCACCTTTGCAGATGCCCTGTGGCACTTTCCCGGCAGCCATGAACGGCCAGCCTTTTGTGTTAATCCAGCTTGTGCTTTCCTGCCGCGAAGAAGTCGTGGGTCTCCTTTGCCACCACGCCGTTTAAGGCAAAGAGGGCGATCATGTTTGGTATCGCCATGAGGCCGTTGCAGATGTCAGCGATGGTCCAGACCGCGGATACGGTCATGTAGGGTCCAAGGAAGACCGCGAAGATGTAGAACCAGCGGAAGATCTTTACGGCTTTCCTGCTTCCGTGGGAGAGGTAGGTCAGGCACCGCTCCGAGTAGTAGTCCCAGCCGAGGATCGTCGTGAAGGCAAAGAAGATCAGGCAGAGCATCAGGACAAAGGCAGAGAAGCGCTCCGGGAACGGAAGACCCTGCTGGAAGGCGTAGGTGGTGACCGCGACGCCCTCGAGGCCGTCTACCTTCCAGGCACCGGTGATCACGATCGAAAGACCGGTCAGGTTGCAGATGATGATCGTATCGAGGAAGGTACCGGTCATGGAGACAAGGCCCTGCCGGACGGGTTCCTTCGTCTTCGCTGCTGCCGCGGCAATCGGCGCGGAACCAAGGCCCGCCTCGTTGGAGAAGATACCCCGGGCGATACCTTTCTGCATGGCAACCAGCATACTGCCCGCGATGCCGCCCGCGATGGCGCGCGGCCGGAAGGCGCCGATCACGATCTGGGCAAAGGCGGCGGGCACTTCAGTGATGTGCAGGATAATGAGGAGCATCGCAAAGACAAAGTACAGGATGCTCATGAAGGGGACGATGACGGAGGCCACCTTCGAAATCCGCTGCAGGCCGCCGATGACAACGAGCGCCACGACAACGGCAAGAACAAGAGAGGAGAGGATTGTGACGCCGCTGTAGGATCCGATCCCGGGGATTTCGATGGGGGTGTTCCCTGCAGGGTTGAAGAAGTTGTTGACGGCGGAGACGATGCCGTTTACCTGGGAGAAGGTGCCGATGCCAAACAGGCCCACGCAGCAGCCAAAGAACGCGAAGAGCTTGGCAAGCGGCGTCCACTTCTTTCCCATGCCTTTTTCAATGTAGTAGAAGGGTCCGCCCAGGGTCTTGCCGTTTGCGTCCACGTCCCGGTACTTGACCGCGAGAAGCGCCTCCGAGTACTTGGTGGCCATCCCGAAGAAGGCGGCCACAATCATCCAGAAGAGGGCTCCGGGGCCGCCGGCACAGACCGCGGTCGCGACACCGACGATGTTGCCGGTTCCGATCGTCGCGGAGAGGGCGGTCATCAGCGCCGCAAAACTTGAGACCTCACCCTCCTGACCCTTCTCGTTGTGGAAGACCCACTTGAAGGCCAGGGGAAGATTGCGGACCTGCAGAAACCGCACCCGCACCGACAGGAGAATTCCGCCGGAGAGGATGAGCACCATCAGGGGCACACCCCAGACAAAGTTGTCAATGGAATTGAGAACTGAATTGACAGATGACCACATCTTTTCTTCCCTCCTCGTGGCAGACGCCGGAAATTTCGGAGGGGAAAATGGAAAAGTGAGCGAAATGAGCTTCAGACAAAACAGAGAAATGCACGCAGCGCGCTGACCAAAGAAAAAGGGAAGCCGGCAAAACCGACTCCCCAAATCCCAACCAGTCAGAGCACCGCGTCCTGTGGTACAACAAAACGCGCCTTCTTCTCTGTCCTTTTGCCTGAGAGATTCGGCCCCGTGGTGCGTTTCGCACCCCGAGGGCGTTTGCCCCTTCGGCACCCGGCCAAAAATCAGATCCCTGTTTTACAGCTTCTGCTATTTGCCGTGGATTCTCCAGAGTCCCGATCCATCTGCGGTATCCATCCGGGGTCCCGGACACCTGAGAGTGTTGCTCCTTCGGCCAGCATAGTGCGCTGTTTTCCTGCAGATTTCTTCTCGAACGTCTATATTCAAAAATCTTTACGTCACGCCAAAAACTGTAACGCAGGAGAACGTCCCTGTCAATGCCCCTAGATGGACCCCCGGAGCACCAGGTTCGTGGATACCTCGATGTTCACCGCGTAATAGTCCTTCTGTCCGATGTCCCGGATGAGGCGCTCCGCGGCAACGAGCCCGAGATGGTACTTCGGCACATGCACCGAGGAGAGCGGGGGCTCTGTGTAGTTGCACATCTGAATGTCATCAAAGCCGATGAGGGAGATCTGCCCCGGGATCTGATAGCCTTTCTCCCGGAACGCCCGAAGGGCCCCGATCGCGATCTGGTCGTTGTCCGCAAAGTAGCATCGTGCGGGTTCCTCCCCCTGGTTTAAGATCTCCAGCATGTCCCCGCAGGCCCCGTCGATGGAGGGGGCGAGGTGATGGACGATGGCCTTGGAGACCGACATTCCGTTGTGCCGCAGGGCCTTCTGGAAGCCCTCCATCCGCTCATCAAAGTTGTTGATGGGATAGGAGGAGTGCAGATACCCCGGCACGGTCTTGAGCTTTCGGATCAGGTAGTTGGTCGCCTGGTAGGCGCCGTCCACGTTGTTGATGCGCACCGAGTCGACCCGGGAGGAGAGAAAGTGGTTGTCGAGGAGAAGCACCGGTACCTTGCAGAAGGGAAGCGGTGCGAAGTCCTCGTCGTGCATTTCCGTTCCAAGCACCATAAAGCCTGCTGCTCCCTGGTTCGCAAGTTCCTCAAGCTGCCGGGAGAGATCCTCCACCGTATAGACATTCAGGATGTTCACCCGGTATCCCTCCCGTGCGCACTCCTCCTCGACCCCCTCCGTCAGCTCGGAGAAGAAGGTGGTGTCCGTGAGCACGGCGCCGTGCTTTTTGTAGTAGATGAGGTAGATGGCAGCACGTCCCGTGGCAGCCTTCCGGCTCACCTGGATCCCGTACTTCTCCGCCTCCTCCAGCACCCGGTTTCTCGTCTTCGTGGAGACGCCGGGCTTACCGTTCAAGGCAAAGGAGACCGATGCCTCCGAGAGCCCTAATATCTTTGCAAGTTCCTTTGCCGTCATGTCTTCCTCCAAAGGGCGGAACGCCTTTTGCCCTTTATCCCCAAAGTGAAAGATTAAGTGCGCCCTGAAGATCGTAAGATCAAGGGCTTTGTCTCTTTTCCATTCCAAGACCCGGTACCAAACGACTTAAGTTTCCGTAGTGAATCCCCAAATTGGTGCATTTCTCTTAAGAGAGCGCAGGAAATCCACAGTTTACGCAGCATGTTCTCCCTTTTCCGGGTCAGCCCCAGTGTAGCAGAGGGCGGGGAAGGGGTAAAGAAATTTAGTAGATTAAGTTAATAATCACTTAATACTGTCTTTGAATTTAGTTCTCCCTGCCCTAAGATCAGGCTGTCTCAGAAAGGAAGAGACGCAATACGAAACGAAAACACGGGCAGGGAGGTCATTGCCATGAAAACCAACATCAGGATCGGATTTGCACCCACCAGGAGGGCAATCTTCAGTGCCCCCGCAGCGGTCCGCTACGCGGATCTGACAAGAAAGAAGCTGACGGAGCTTGGCATCGATTTTGTTGACATCACAGATGTCAACGAGGAGGGACTTCTCTTTGACGACGCAGGAAGAGAGAAGATCGCGGCAAAGTTCAAGGAAGCAAAGATCGACGGCCTGTT
>JBJEYC010000412.1:0-6193 GCA_051886435.1 Lachnospiraceae bacterium | reverse complement strand
TCCCTGCGGGAGGAGTTTACCCTCCTGTTTTTCATCCTGATGGCGGGCATGGTGCTGGTCATCTACCTTGCCAACTCGTTCTTTTTGGAGAAGTTCTATATCCGCAACAAGCAGCAGGCCCTGGAGAATGCCTACCAGAGCATCAATGAGGCGGCCAAGGCCAACGAGATCACCTCGGATGAGTTTGACGTGGAGCTGCTGCAGATCACAAGCCGCGACTCCATCGGCTGCATCATCATGAGCGATGAGTCCCGGACGATGAAGTGCTATGCCCAGGACCCGGGGACCATGCTGCGCAGGATGTGGGACAACCTGCTCTACAACGAGGAGTCGGAAACTCCGAGTGCAAGCGCATCCTCCGCGGCCTCCTCGGAGACCTCGACGGAAAGCGCCACGGAATCCGGCACGGACAGCGGAAATACGGCTTCCTCCGCGGCTTCTTCGCAGCCTGTTGCAGAGGACTCGGATGACCGCTACCAGGTGGTGAAGACCATCCCCACGGGGACCAGCCAGCGCCTGCAGATGGTGCTGGATACCCGCACGAATTCCCAGTCGATGGAGATGTGGGGAATCCTGGGGGACGGCTCCTTCTACCTCCTTCGGACCCCGATCGAGTCCATCACCAATGACACCAGGATCGCGAACGAGTTCATCCTGTACGTGGGGATCCTTGCAATCATCGGCGGCGTCTTCATCGCCATGGTCCTGGGCAATCGGATCTCCCGCCCGATCCGGACCCTCTCCGACATCTCCCAGCGCATGAAGCAGCTGGACTTCTCCGCCCGCTATGAGGGGCAGGATGAGAACGAGATCGGTGAACTCGGTGTCAACATCAACGATCTCTCCTCCACCCTGGAGCAGACGATTTCCGAGCTCAAGACCGCCAACAACCAGCTGCAGCGCGACCTGCAGCAGAAGGAACAGGTGGAGGCCTTCCAGCGGGAGTTCATCTCCAACGTGACCCACGAGCTCAAGACCCCGATCGCCCTGATTCAGGGCTACGCGGAAGGACTCTCGGACGCGGTGGCGGACGATGAGGAGTCCCGGCAGTTCTACACGGATGTCATCATCGATGAGGCCGGAAAGATGAACAGGATGGTTCAGAAGCTCCTCGCCCTGACTCACCTGGAATTCGGCCAGACGGATGTCAACATTGAGCACTTCGACGTGGTGGAGCTGATCAGGAGCTATTTGAACTCCGCAGGTCTTCTTGCCAAGGACAAGGATGTGAAGGTCAACGTGCAGGATTCCGGACCGATCATGGTCTGGAGCGACCGCTTCCTGACAGAGGAGGTCTTCCAGAATTACTACTCCAACGCAATCAACCACGTGGAGGGTGACAAGGTCATCGATATCCGGTTCACCCAGCAGAAGGACACCGTGCGCATCAGCGTCTTCAACACCGGAAAGCCGATCCCGGAGGAGTCCCTGGGCCGCATCTGGGAGAAGTTCTACAAGGTGGACAAGGCAAGGACGAGGGCCTATGGCGGTTCCGGTGTGGGCCTTTCCATCGTCAAGGCCATCATGGACCTGCTGCACCAGAAGTACGGCGCCATCAACTACGACAACGGCGTGGAGTTCTGGTTTGAGCTTGACACCTCAACCCGGGAAGAGGGCGAGATCCAGGAGCCGGATGCGCCCGCTCCGGTCTGAAAACAACCAAACAGGAACCCTCCGGCAGAGGAAATCAGAGCAGAAAAACAGAATTCTGCAGGATTCCCTTCCCCTGCGGAGGGTTCTTTTGATTTCCATTCGCGGCCGGTTGCGTTATACTTTGCTGGTACGATTTACAACAGCATCACAAGAAAGTGAACGCGCATATGATAGCAGTGATTGACTATGATGCCGGAAACATCCGCTCCGTCTTAAACGCCATGGCGTCGATGGGACAGGAGGCCGTGCTCACCAGCGACAAAAAGACGATCCTTTCTGCCGACCGCATCATCCTGCCGGGGGTCGGCGCCTTCGGCGATGCCATGGGCAGGCTCCGGGAACGCGATCTTGTCGGGGTGATCCGGCAGGCAGTGGGAGAGGGCATTCCCTTTCTCGGGATCTGCCTGGGACTGCAGCTTCTGTTTGAGTCCTCCGAGGAGAGCCCGGGGGCAGAGGGCCTTGGCCTGTTGAAGGGGACTGTGAAGAAGTTCCCCAAAGAGGAGAACGGCCACCCCTGCAAGGTGCCGGAGATCGGCTGGAACGATCTTTCCTATCCCGCGCCGGGGAGGCTCTTTGTGGGCGTTCCCGAGCACAGCTATGTCTACTTCGTCCACTCCTTTTACGCCCATGCCACGGACCGGTCGATCGCAAAGGCAGTCAGCACCTACGCCGGCGTCACCTTTGACGCCTCGGTGGAGAGCGGAAACGTCTTTGCCTGCCAGTTCCACCCGGAGAAGAGCGGATCGGTGGGACGGATCATACTGGAAAACTTCCTTTCTGTGACAGGAGGTGCCGCATGCTGACCAAGCGAATCATTCCCTGCCTGGACGTCAAGGACGGACGCGTGGTAAAGGGTGTCAACTTTGTCTCCCTCAAGGACGCCGGGGACCCGGTGGAAGCCGGTGCCGCCTACTCGAGAGAGGGCGCTGATGAGCTGGTCTTCCTCGACATCACTGCCACTTCCGACGCGAGAAAGACTGTGGCCGACATGGTCCGGCGCGTGGCAAAAGAGGTGTTCATCCCCTTCACCGTGGGCGGCGGCATCCGCTCCGTGGAGGATATGCGCGCGATCCTGCGGGAGGGCGCTGACAAGGTCAGCGTCAACAGCGCGGCTGTGAAGGACCCGGAGCTCATCCGGGAGGGCGCGGCCAAGTTCGGAAGTCAGTGCATCACCGTGGCGATCGATGCAAAGATGCGCACGAAGGATCCGGAGGATGGCTGGAGCGTGGTCATCGCCGGCGGACGCATTGATACTGGCATCGATGCTTTGGAGTGGGCAAGAAAGGCCGAGTCCCTGGGGGCAGGAGAGATCCTTCTGACCTCGATGGACTGCGATGGGACGAAGGCGGGCTATGATATCCCGCTGACAAGCCGCGTTGCGGAGCTTGTGGACATCCCGGTCATCGCCTCCGGCGGTGCCGGCACGAAGGAGCACTTCTACGATGCCCTGACCGCCGGAAAGGCAGACGCGGCGCTTGCCGCCTCCCTGTTCCATTTCCGGGAGCTCACCATCCGTGAAGTAAAGGAGTATCTTGCCGGCAGGGGTGTGCCGGTTCGGCCGGTGTGACAAGCAAGCGGCCAGAAGGAGAGAATATATGTACTACATTTTGAATGACGTCGAACCCAAGCTGGTTCTGCACTACTTTGAGGAGATCTGTGCGATTCCCCACGGCTCCCATCACACGACCAAAATTTCCAACTACCTGGTCAAGTTTGCAAAGGACCGGGACCTGAAGGTGGTCCAGGACGATGCGGAGAACGTCATCATCTGGAAAAAGGGCTCAGCGGGCCACGAGAAATCCGCGCCCCTCATGCTCCAGGGTCACATGGACATGGTGCTCGAGAAGAACCGGGATGTGCCGCTGGACCTCGTGAACAACCCGATCCACTTAAAGTACGACAACGGCTTTCTGCACGCCGAGGGCACAACGCTCGGCGGCGATGACGGCATCGCGGTTGCAATGATGCTCGCCGCTCTCGACGACAAGAACCTGGTGCACCCGCCGCTGGAGTGCGTGTTCACCACCGATGAGGAGATCGGTATGGACGGCATGGTGGCGCTGGACGCATCGGTCCTCAAGGCAAAGCAGCTCATCAACCTCGACTCCGAGGAGGAGGGGGTCTTCACCGTCGGCTGCGCAGGCGGCACCCACATGGAGCTTCTGCTCCCTGTTCAGCTCAAGAAAAAGACCGGTATGCAGCTGCACGTGGAGATCACGGGACTTCGCGGCGGCCACTCCGGAGAGTGCATCAACCTGGGACGCGCCAACGCCGTCATGCTGATGGGGAGACTTCTTCGCAAGCTCTTCAAGAAGTCCGAGTTCTCCCTGGGCTCCCTCGAGGGCGGCTCCAAGGACAACGCGATTCCCAGGACCTGCACGGCAGACCTTCTGTTCTTCGGCCAGTTCGACAACCGGATCATCTCCGCTACCGTGGAGAAGTTCACGGAGCAGATCCGCAACGAGTATCAGTTCACGGATCCGGACATTGAGGTCCGCTCCGACTGGACGGATCTGACGAGCCAGGAGACCGCGGTCGCCACAGCCCACGACACGAGAAAGGCGGTCGCCATGCTGACCGCGCTTCCGAACGGCCTCATCGAGACCGATCCCAACACCGGACGCCCGCAGACCTCTCTGAACCTCGGCATCTGCAAAATGCAGGAGGACCAGATCGAGATCACGTATCTTGTGCGCTCCTCCATCAACAGCCAGAAGAAGTACCTGGTGTCCAAGGTCAAGGCAGTGGGAGAGCTCTCCGGTGCAAGAATCGACGCAACCGGCGACTATCCTGCATGGGAGTACCAGAAGGACTGCCCGCTGCGTGACACTCTGGTCTCTGTCTATGAGAAAGCCTATGGGAAGAAGCCAAAGCTCTCCATCACCCACGGCGGACTCGAGTGCGGCCTTCTTGCCGCCAAGATTCCGGGCCTTGAAAGCGTCTCCATCGGCCCTGACATGGAGGGCATCCACACCCCTGATGAAAAGCTCTCTGTGGAGAGCGTTCGGCGCACCTGGGACTTCCTCGTCAAGGCGATGGAAGCCCTGGCCTGAGGCACACGCATGGCAGGCATAACCGGCGACTGGCTCCCCGCGGTGGAGGGGGAGTTTCGGAAGCCCTACTACAGAAAACTCTTTGAGTTCGTGCGGGAGGAGTACCAGAACCACGTGGTCTACCCGCCCTCGGAGGACATCTTTGCGGCACTGGATCTGACCCCGCTCCACAAAGTCAAGGTCGTGATCCTGGGACAGGATCCTTACCATGAGCCCCACGAGGCCCATGGGCTGTGCTTCTCGGTGCTGCCGGATACAAAGAAGATCCCTCCGTCACTCATCAACATCTACAAGGAACTCCACGACGATGTGGGCTGCAGGATGCCCGACAACGGGTACTTAAAGTGCTGGGCGGATCAGGGAGTCCTGATGCTGAACACAGTCCTCACCGTCCGCGCCCACGAGGCCAACTCCCACAAGGGAAAGGGCTGGGAGCAGTTCACCGACGCGATCCTCGAGGCGGTGAACCGCCAGGACCGTCCGATTGTATTCATGCTCTGGGGGAGCCAGGCCCAGTCGAAGGAGGTCATGCTCGACAACCCGAAACACCTGATCCTGAAGGCACCGCACCCGAGTCCCCTGTCCGCAAGCCGCGGGTTCTTCGGCTGCCGGCACTTCTCCAAGTGCAACGCCTTCCTGGAGGCCCACGGCGAGACGCCCATCAACTGGCAGGTACCGAATCTCTACGACCACAGCAACTGATCACCATTGCATCAAAGGAGCAGCAGACAAGTGAAAAAGATACCGTTTGTCACCAAAGCACAGGCAGAAGCCATCGCAAAAGACCATCCCACACCGTTCTACCTCTACGACGAGCGGGGCATCCGAAAGAACGCCGAGGACGTGAAAAAGGCGTTTTCCTGGAACCCGGGATTCTGCGAGTACTTTGCCGTCAAGGCAACCCCCAATCCCTACCTCATGCAGATCATGCAGGACTATGGCTTTGGTTTTGACTGCTCCTCCAAGGCAGAGCTTCTTCTCTCTGACGCCGTGGGAGCTCCGGGGCCGAAGATCATGTTTTCGTCCAACGACACCCCGGCAGAGGAGTACGCGCTGGCGAAAAAGCTGGGCGCAATCATCAACCTCGATGACATCACCCACATCGACTTTCTCGCCTCCATCATCGGCGACAAGTTCCCGAAGACCATGTGCTGCCGGTACAATCCGGGCGGCGTCTTCCAGCTTGCCAACGGCATCATGGACAACCCCGGGGATTCCAAGTATGGCATGACCAAGGAGCAGCTCTTTGAGGCCTACGCAAGGCTGAAGGAGCACGGGGTGGAGAACTTCGGTCTTCACGCGTTCCTTGCCAGCAATACCGTCACCAACGATTACTACCCGGAACTCGCTGCCCAGCTCTTTGCAGTTGCAAAGGAGGCCCACGAGAAGCTCGGCATTCACTTTGCTTTCATCAACCTCTCCGGCGGCGTCGGCTGTGCCTACAAGCCGGATCAGGAGCCCAACGACATCTTTGCCATCGGCGAAGG
>JBJEYC010000411.1:0-6270 GCA_051886435.1 Lachnospiraceae bacterium | reverse complement strand
GAGATCCACGATCTCTTTGACAAGGCGGGCAGGAAGGTCACAGAGCTTCCGCTTCGCACCTCCTACCGCTCCTCGCCGGAGATCACCTCGCTGTTTGCGGGTCTCCTTCCCCGGGAGCAACGGCTTTTGGCAAGTTCCGTGCAGCGCCCCGGCGTTGCACCGAAGATCACAGCCTTTGATGACCACGCTTCCTACGTGGAAGCGCTGCGGAAAGCCATCGAAGAGGCCGGTGCCCGGGATGGCCTTACCGCCGTTGTCTGCCGGGACCGCCGCACCTTCCAGAGCGTTGTGGACCTTCTCGGAAAGGATGCCATCGCGACGGTGGGCCGGGACGAGAAGCTCCCGAAGCACGGGGTCTTTGCCATCGAGCTCGCCAACGCCAAGGGTCTGGAGTTCGACGGAGTGATCCTGCCGGATGCCAGCGCCAAGTACTACCCGGAGGATCTCTTAAGCCGGCACTGTCTCTATACGGCCCTCTCCCGGGCAACGACGGACCTGACGGTCCTTGCCGAGGGTGCGCTCACACCGCTTCTGAACGAGGCCACTTGACAGCGGCTCTTTCCATCTGGTATGATGCGCCCTGCAAAACCACATACCTTTAAAACCCGCTCCCCGATGAGAGCGGACTGTGGATTTTTCTGAGAACTTTTCGCCACACGGATTTTTCCGTGTGGCGATTTTTTTGTGCGCGGGCCACCCTGCCCGCAGAAAGGATGACGCCATGAATACCGACCGGCTCCGCACGCAGCGCGTGCTCCCCCTTGTGCTCTCCATGGGCATTCCCATGGCTTTTTCCATGCTGATCAATGCCCTCTACAACATCGTAGACGGCTACTTTGTGGCCAGACTCTCGGAAAAGGCGATGACCGCTGTCTCCCTTGTCTTCCCGCTCCAGTACGCGGCCTCCGCGGCGGCAATCGGCACGGGCGTCGGCATCTCAGCGGCGGTCTCCTTCTTCCTCGGGGCGGGAGAGAAGGAGCGGGCAGATGATGCCGCCTCCGTGGGGCTTCTACTCTCGTTCCTGCACGGGATCGTTCTGACGATCCTCATTCCCCTTCTGGGGCGTCCGTTTCTTTTTTCCTTCACAAAGGATGAGACGGTGATCAACTACGGGACGAGATACTTAAATCTTGTCATGTCCTGCACCCTGGCCATGCAGGTACAGCTCGTCTACGAAAAGCTCTATCAGTCGGTGGGGAAGATGAGAACCCCTGTCATCTGCCTTGCCATGGGATGCATCTCCAACATCATCCTCGACCCCGTCCTGATCTTCGGCCTCGGGCCCTTCCCCAGGATGGGAATCGACGGCGCGGCCCTTGCCACCGACTTTGGAACAATCCTCACCCTGGTGCTCTACCTTGTTGTGAGCAGGAAGGGCCGCCTCCCCTTTGCGCTCTCGTTAAAGCGGGGTGCTGCAAAGCTCCGGCTTCTTGCCGGCAGGATCTACCGGGTGGGAATCCCTGCTGCCTGCTCCCTCCTTCTGCAGAGCATCATGGTGGCGCTCTTAAACGGGATCCTCGCCTCCTTTGGGGAGGACGGGGTGTTCGTCCTCGGCGTCTACTACAAGCTCCAGAGCTTTTTGTACCTGACTGCCTCCGGCGTCGTGCAGGGGATCCGGCCCCCGGTGTCCTACAGCTACGGGGCGGGAGATGTGAAGCGGGTCCGGGAGATCTTCCGGACGGCGAGCCTTGTCAATCTCGTCCTCATGCTGGTGGGGACGCTCCTGTGCCTGCTCGTGCCGGGACAGCTCTTTGCCCTCTTTACCAGCCGGGATGAGGTTCTGGATCTCGGAAGCAGGGCCCTGCGGCTCATCTGCCTGGGCTTTCCGGTCTCCGCCCTCTCGGTGACCGCAGCCGGCACCCTGGAGGCTCTGGGAGAGGGCGCCTCCTCCTTTGTGATCTCGTTTCTGCGGTGTGTGGGGCTTCTCGTGCCCCTCTCCATGGTCTTCTCCCGGATGATCGGCATGGACGGCGTCTTTGCGGCCTTCCCGGCGGCGGAGGCGGTGACCGCGGTGATCGCCTTTGTCATGATCCGGCGCTCCTTCCTTTTGGCTGAGAAGAGACTTCGGCCCATGAATGCGGTATAATGCTCTGCAGCGGCAGGGAGCGCAGGCGGATTGACAAGAGAAGCATTCTGGAAAACCTATGGAAAACAGCTGAACGAGCAGCAGCGGCAGGCGGTGGAGACCACCGAGGGGCCGGTGCTGCTTCTTGCTGTCCCGGGAAGCGGCAAGACCACCACGCTGGTGACAAGGCTCGGGTACCTGGTCCTTGTACAGGGCGTCGCGCCGGAACACCTTTTGACGCTCACCTACACGGTCTCGGCAGCAGGGGACATGGCAGAGCGCTTTGCCGGAATCTTTGGGGAAGACCTTGCAAAGAGGCTCTCCTTCCGCACGATCAACGGCATCTGCGCCGGGATCATCGCCTCCTTCGGGAAGCAGATCGGACGCCGCGCCTACACCCTGGTGACGGAGGATGCCTCCGCCATGGGGCTTCTTCGCAGGATCTACACGGACGTGGAGGAGGAGTCCCCCACGGAGGGCGACCTGCAGGAAGTCCGCACCCTCATCTCGTATGTCAAAAACCAGATGCTCGAAGAGGAGGGCATCCAGGCACTCGGGGAGGAAAACAATATCAACCTCTCCGAGATCTACCGGCGCTACTGCGAGGCCATGCGCAGCCAGAAGTGCATGGACTACGACGACCAGATGATCTACGCAAGGATGCTGCTCTTGAAATTCCCGGACCTTCTGTCGCACTTTCAGGCAAGATACCCGTACCTGTGCGTCGATGAGGCGCAGGACACCTCCCGGATCCAGCACGAGATCCTTCACCTCCTTGCGGGGAAGGATCGGAACCTCTTTCTTGTCGGGGATGAGGACCAGTCGATCTACGGCTTTCGGGCAGCCTGCCCGGAGGAACTTTTGCACTTCCAGGACCGCTATCCCGGCGGTAAGGTCCTTTTGATGGAGACAAACTTCCGGTCCAATGCAAAAATCGTCGCCGCGGCGGATGCCTTCATCCAGAAAAACACCCTGCGGCACGAAAAGCACATGAAGGCTGCAAGGCCAGAGGGGCCGGACATCAGGTTCCTTGCCCTGCGGGCAAGGGGTGCCCAGTACACGTACCTTGCCAAGGCCGCCGAGACGCCCAAAGGAAAGACTGCGGTCCTCTGCAGGGACAACGAGTCCCTCCTTCCTCTTATTGACCTCCTGGAAGCCCAGGGGACGCCTTTTACGCTGCGGCGCCCCGACACCTCCTTTTTCACCTCCCGCACAGTGACGGACATCCGAAACATCATGGCCTTTGCCAGGAATCCGAAGGACACGGATCTTTTCCTGAAGATCTACTACAAGCTCGGCACCTACCTGAATAAGCAGGCAGCCGCGGCGCTATGCCAGAGCGCAAGGACAAAGGGAATCTCCCCCTTTGCCGCAGCCAGGGGAAGCTCCATCCTTCCCACCTCGGTCCGCACCTCGATGGCAAAGATCGGGGCAAAGTTCCATGAGCTTCCCCGCTGCACGGCGGTGGAGGCGCTGAACCTTGTCATGGGCTCCATGGGGTATGGGAGCTATCTGGAGCGGGCTGGCATCCGCCAGAACAAAGTCCCGATCCTCTATCAGCTCGCAGGGCGCACGGGGGACATGGAGGACTTTCTGCAGCGCCTCTCCTCCCTCGAGACCTATATCACCGAGAGGAGCAATCCCCGCACCGACTTTATCCTCTCCACGATCCACGCGAGCAAGGGCCTTGAGTACGACACGGTCTACCTCATCGATGCCGCCGACGGGCTCTTTCCGCAGCAGATGCCGGAGGACCCGGATCACCCAACCGGCGCTGAGAGGGGCGCCTACGAGGAGGAGCGGCGGCTCTTTTACGTCGCGGTCACAAGAGCCCGGGACAGCCTCATCCTGTTTGAGTTTGGAAAGCCTGCGGCGCTTTTGACCCAGTTCAAGGAGGCAGCAGGCGTCCTTCCGCCAAAGAGAGAAGCGGCAGCTTACTCCAAAATAAAACCCTCCCCATCCGCTTCAAAAGAAGAGGAGGAGAGGGACGCTTCCGGGTATGAGGCCTTTGCAGAGGGTCTTGCCGTCGGCCTGTCTGTCATTCATGTCCGATACGGCCCGGGCGTCGTCGTCCGACTCGAGGGGCCCCGGATCTGGATCCGGTTCGAGGAGGATGCGGTGCGCAAGTTTTCGCTCCCCGTTCTGTACCAGAAACACCTCCTGGTGCCGGAATAAGCATATTGTAAGAAAGCGCAGGACAGCTTCGCCCTGCGCTTTTTCTTATCCGGGAAGGACCATCGAGACGGCATTCCGCACGGGGAGGGAGGTGAGGATCAGGGCGGCACTTGCGAGGATCCCCAAAACCAGAAGGAGCCGGTTGACAAGGCCCCTCGAGGAGCAGAGGGAGAAACAGATGCCGCGCCGGATGGGATAGAAGAGCTTCTCCCGCTTTCGGTTCAGAAGGTCAATCGCAAGGTGGGAGGCAAATCCCACCGCGAAGTACTCCGCCGCATCCGGAAAGATCTGGGCGATGCAGGCTGTGAGGATCAAAAGCGCCAGAATCGAGTGCATAAAGGAGCGGTGGGGCTGCTCCTTTCCAAAGGCGCAGACAAGCAGAAATACGAGGGCCGCGATAACCGCCCTCGCGATGGCGCCGTTTTGCAGGATCCTCCCGAAGAGCCCCACGTGGAAGAAGGCCTCCGCCACGAAGGCGCCGCCCGCAGCCAGAATGGAGACCGCCATGATCCGGTCAGCATCTTTGTGCGCCTCCGAGGTGCCGGAGTCGATGTCCGGCAAAACGCCCCCAAGGGCAGAGAGGCCGATCCCCGCCGCCAGCGCGGGAAAAGTCTTCGGCGGGATCAGCAAAAGCCCCGCTGCCACCCCCACCGCAAAATGTGTTCGTCCCAGCATCACATCTTCCTCCTTTTCGGCCATGTCCCGCTATGATACACCCGATCGGCTTCCCATTTGTGACCACTTTGGGAACGCTGCGCTGGACAAGTTCGCTGATAAATGCCACTGTTGTTGATTCAACGCGATCTTTTTACAGAAAACGTTCGCACAATGCGCGCAGATGTGGTAATCTAAACTAAAGATGGCAATTTGCCCTCGAAAGGAAGATCTGCTATGTCAACACATCCGGACAATCGATATGAACTCACCACCATGACCTGGAAGCCGGCAAAGAGCCGCCTGTTCCGCCCCTACACCACCTGCATCGTGCAGCTTCTGGAGGAGGACATCGAGGCCGGGCGGCTGGTTCCCGGGACCAAGCTCCCGCCCCAGCGCCTGCTTGCGGACTGGCTCGGGGTCGACGTGGATACGATCAGCAAGGCCTATGGCCTGTGCCGGGAAAAAGGAATACTCCAGACCTTCCGGACCAAGGGATCCTTCATCACGCTCCCGAAAAAGGACGCGGCGGGAGAGAATCGGACCGGAGAGGGAAAGGACCAGCGCAATGCCCCGGCAGACCTCGGGGAAGTGGTGCCGCTCTACAGCCAGAACGAGTGGATCCGGCAGTACACGGAGCGCCTCCTGTCCGGATCGGATGCCGCCGAGCTCTTTGGCACAAGGACCGAGGAGGACACCCAGGCACAGGAGAAAGCGGGTTCTGCCTTTCTGCAGGACTGCGGACTCACAAAGGAGGCGGCGGACTCGCCTCTTATCACAGAAGGGTCCCAGAGCGCCCTGGCGGCGTGCCTGACGGCCCTGTTTGACCCGGGGGATGCGATCGCGTGCGACCGCTACACCGATGAGGGATTTCTGCGCCTTGCCTCGCTCCTTCACCTGTCGGTTCTGCCGGTCGAGTCGGATGAAGAGGGCATGAAACCCTCCGCCCTGGCCTTTCTGTGCCGGGAAAAGAAGGTCCGGGGCATTTATCTGAACCCGGATTCCAACAACCCCACCGGGCAGCGCATCTCCAAGTCGAGACGGTCCATCCTCATCAAGGTCATCCGGCGCCACGGCCTGCTCCTTCTCGAGGACGGGAGCTTCTCGCCGCTCTGCGAAGAGCCCATCCCGCCGATGTCACTTGCCCTGCCGGACCAGGCGATCTACCTCTCCGGCTTTGCCAGCGCGGTGGGGCCGGGCCTTCTGACCTCCTACGCGGCGGTGCCAAAGGCCTATCTGGAAAAGGTGGAGACCGCTTCCCGGTCCCTCGGGCGGCACTGCCTGCCGCTTCTTCCCAGGATCGCGGAGCAGCTCATCTCCTCCGGCACCAGCCGGATGATCACCGAGGACAAGAAGAAGGAGCTCGCCCTGCGGAA
>JBJEYC010000410.1:0-6308 GCA_051886435.1 Lachnospiraceae bacterium | reverse complement strand
CCGCCGGCACCCTGGTCAACGCCAAGACGATCCGCTTCGAGCCCACCGCCGTCATCTCCGAGCAGGACATGAAGGACGTGATCTCCCGGATGGACGAAGCGCTTGCTGACACCCGCAAGTGGGCAGCCGCCAAGGCCTGATCCGCTTCCCAAACCGCACAAAATTCGCGCTGGTAAAACGTATACAAAGGGGTATACTCCGCTGAAGGGGTATGCCCTTTTTTGATTGCCGCCGGGCAGACCGGAAAGGAGTCCTGCATGACCATGAATCTGGGACTTTGTGCTGTTATCATCACCCTGTGCATCATTGTCGGCGCCATCATCACGAAGCGCTGCATCGAATTCATGGTCGCGGGGTCGCTCGCCTGCGCCGTCCTGCTCTACGGAAAGGACTTTCTCTCCGGCTGGGGCACCTCTCTGCAGGACATGCTGTCGGAGAACGTCTGGGTCATGCTGGTGTGCCTTCTCTTTGGCGGCCTCATCGGACTCCTCACCGACTCGCGGGGGAGCTTTGGCTTTTCCCACTACATCTCGAAGTTCTGCAACACCCAGCGCAAGACCCTCCTCACCACCTTCGTGATGGGCATCCTGATCTTTGTGGATGACTACCTGAACGTGCTCTCCATCGGCGCCTGCATGAAGAAGATCAGCGACAAGCAGAAGCTCCCCCGGGAGACGCTGGCCTACCTTCTGGACTCCACCGGTGCGCCGGTCTGCGTTCTGCTCCCTTTCTCCACCTGGGCGGCCTTCTACGCGAGCCTGTTCTATCAGCAGGACAGCGTGCGGGCCCTGGGGGTCACCAGTGCCATGCAGGCCTACACGATGGCCATCCCCTACCTGTTCTATCCCATCATCACCCTAATCATCGTCTTCCTGTTCTGCATGGGCTGGATGCCCAAGCTCGGTCCCATGAAGAAGGCCTATGAGCGGGTGGAGAAGACCGGACAGGTCTACTCAGAGCGCAGCCGCAAGTACAACCACGAGGCCTTCGAGGAGGACGAGGTGGAGGGCAACATCTGGAACTTCATCATCCCGATGGGGATCCTGGTCGCCTATGCGGTGGCCACCAACGACATCCTCTCCGCGGTCATTCTCTCCCTGCTCGTGTGCTTCTTCCTGTACGTGCCGCGCAAAATCCTGACTGTGGACCAGTTCTTTGCCAGCTTCATCCGGGGCCTTGCGGACATGCTGCCGACGCTGACCCTGCTCCTTGTGACCTTTGTCCTGAAGGATCTCTCCGGCAAGATGGGCATGACCGACTACATCATCCAGGTCGCAGAGCCCTACCTGTTCGCCCAGATCTTCCCGGCGGCCACCTTCATCCTCGGCGCACTCCTGGCCTTCACCACGGGCTCCGACTGGGGCATGAGCTCCATCCTCACCCCGATCGTGTTCCCTCTTGGCGCAAGCCTTGGCGCCAACCCGGTGCTCATCATGGCGGCGGTCATCTCCGGCGGCACCTTCGGGAGCCACGCCTGCTTCTACGCGGACGCCACGCTCCTGGCCTCCCAGTCCTCCGGCATCGAAAACATGGAGCACGCCCTCACCCAGCTCCCCTATGTCATCATCTCCGCAGCTCTCTCCATCCTCTGCTTTGCGGTCTGCGGCTTTGTGCTCTAGCCGCGGCGTTTGGGAAACAGGAGGCGGTGGTGTAAAATAGCAGTCGGAGGGAAGTTTTATGGAACACTACGTGGTGACAATACAGCGGCAGTTCGGCAGCATGGGGCGGCCGATCGCAAAGAAGATGAGCGAACTGCTCGGGATCGAATACTACGACCGGGACATCGTGGAGGCTGCGGCCAAAAAGCTGGATCTGCCGGTGTCGGTGGTCAAGAAGGAGGAAGAGCGGGCCATCTCGATTCCTCCGAATCCATTCCTTCGGATGTGCTTTCCCCTGGACGACGGAACCAGCGACACCCAGGACGACATCTTTGCCGCCCAGAAAAACGTCATCCGCTCGATTGCGGAGAAGGAGACCTGCATCATCGTCGGCCGATGCGCAGACTTCATCCTCAGCGACATGGCAAACAGCTGCCACATCTTCATCTATGCCCCGTATAAAACCCGGGTCTACAACAGCGTACACAGCCTGGGTATGAGCGAAAAGGAGGCGCGGCACCTGATCCACGAGGTGGACAAGGCAAGGCGCTCCTACCACATGCGCTACGCGGGCTATGCGCCAGGAGATCCCCGGTTCAAGCAGATCCTGATCGACAGCTCCTTCCTCGGTGTGGACGGCACCGCGGAGTACCTCGCTGCAGGCATCCGCAAGCGCTTTGGCAGCACCGGAGCCTGAAGCGCTGCGGCGTTTTCCGCAGAAATGCAAAATGGAATTATTGTACGAAAAAAGAGGGCTGCGCCCTCTTTTTTGCTATCTGTACATGATCGGCGTACATGATTGATTCCTTACTGGTACCACTCAGGCCTTCGAAGGTCCGTATAGGGCTTTGCCTGGCGCCGTGCGCCCGCCCGGGACAGATCCAGATCCGCAAGCACCAGCTCCTTTTCTCTCCCGCCCAGGGCAAGGAGCTCCCCGTCGGGGCCGCAGACCAGGGAGAGGCCGTCGAAGGTCATGTTTCCCTCCCGTCCCGTCCTGTTTGCCATCGCCGCAAAGACGCTGTTCTGGAAGGCCTGCACCCGCACCTCCCACTGGAACATCTCCTCGGGCTCGGCATCCGTGTTGGCAGTGGGGATCAGCACCAGGTCTGCCCCCAGAAGCGCCTCGGTCCGGATGCTCTCCGGGTAGTGCCGGTCAAAGCAGATGACAATACCGATCTTTCCAAAGGGCGTTGCGAAGACGTGGAAGCCATCCTCCGAGGGTGTGTAGTAGTCCTTTTCGTAAAAACAGGGCGCCTGCGCGATGTGGACCATGGTCTGACGCCCTGCGATCTCTCCCCGGTCATCCACCAGAAGGCTCGTGTCAAAGTACTTCCCGTCCTGTTTCAGATAGAAGTTCGGAGATGCCCAGATCTTCTCCCTCCGGCAGGCCTCCAGGATCTTCTGCACACAGGGGTCCTCCATGGTCATGGCAAAGGGCTCCCGCTCCTTTCCCGGATACTGGGCAAAGAACGGGGAGAGCTGCACCTCCGGGAACAGGACAAGATCCGCCCCGGCCCGCTTTGCCGCCCCGATATACTCCAGGGAGGCGCGAAGGTTCTCCTCCCTGCTGTCTGTCATGTGCATCTGTGCCAGTGCGATTCTCATGTGCGTGCTCCTTACAATATCCTCTGCGGCTGCCAGTGCAGGTAGTCCCCGGAGACCAGGCTGTACCGAATGCCCCGCTTTTTGCCAAGAAGGCTGTCGTGAAAGCGCTCTTCCCCATGGCAGTGGGCGTAGACCACCTGCTCCGCGCCGTACTCCTTTGCCATCTTCGTGAAGGGACTGGAGGACTCCAGGATGTTGGTCGGCGGATAGTGCAGAAACATGATGAATTTCGTGAACCCCGCCGCTTTTGCCTGTTCAAAGGATTCCCGAAGCCTTGCAAGCTCGCGCACAATCAGCTTGTCCGCGTGGGCCTTCGCCGCCTCGTCCCAGCCCGTAATCTCGCCGCGGCCGTTGACATAGAAGGGTCCCTCAAAGGTAAAGCCCTTGGTCCCCACCAGGGCGTAGTCCCCGTAGGAATAGAAGTTGTTCTGCAGAAAGAGGAGCCGCCCTGCGAACTGGGCATTCAGCTTCTCGGTCTTTTTTGCGTCCCAAAACATGTCGTGGTTGCCGCGAAGCAGGATCTTCCTCCCGGGGAGCGCCTCGATGTAGGCAAGGTCCGGCGCCGCCTCCTCCAGGTTTCTCCCCCAGCTGTGGTCCCCCAGAAGGACCAGCGTATCCTCCGGGGTCATGCACCGCGCGCAGTTCTCCCGCATCTTTTTCTCCCGGCCCACCCAGAGGGCGCCGGTCCGCTGTTCCTCGTTCTTGAGCTGCGCCCGAAAGGCCAGGTGCAGATCTCCGATTGCATACAGTGCCATGGTTCCAGTTTTCCTCTTCTGCCGCCGGAACCCCCGGCGGTCAGAGTGAGTGTACCACACTTTCCAGACCTGCCCCGTCTGTCCAGAGTTTTCTGTATCCTCTGATGATCTCACTGGAAAGTTCTGTATATCGTTGCATATGCAACGATCCATTGCTGTTGTTTCGATACAATGAAGGTAACCTTGCGACAACCATGCCGGCTGCCACCTGCCGGCGCACACCAGACACAGGAGGAGATTGTGGGATATGTACTGAATGCGGAGGGCTTTGCGGAACTGATCCGCGCCCTCTCCCGGGAATTCCGGATCTATGCGCCGGTCTTAAAGCGGGGAGCCGGCAGATTTACGGATACAGATGTGGTCCTGTACGATGAGGTGAAGGAGGCTTCCGAGCTGGTGCTTGACCGGAAGTCCGATTACTCCTTCAAGGAGTTTCTGACGCCGCTCTCTGAGACCCTGTTTTACTTCACGGAGAGCAGCACCCGCGTTTCCGAACTTTCCAAAGAACCCGTCCTGATCTTCCTGCGCAGCTGTGATCTGCAGGCCCTTCGCCGGCTGGACGAGATCTACCTGAAAAACGGGGAAGAGGACTGGTTTTACAGAAGGCGCCGGGACCTGGTCAGATTTGTTCTCATCGGCTGCGGCCACAGCTTTGAAAACTGTTTCTGCGCCTCCATGGGAACAAACATCACAACGGACGGCTACGCTTTTTCCGTCGATCAGCGGGACGGGGACTGGTATTTCGACCTGCAGGATCCCTCCCTGGAGGAAACCTTTGCACGGCTTGCCCTGCGAGAGCAGCCGGTGACACCCCTCCACGTGACGGAAAACAAAACCAAAGTCACCATCCCGGAAACGGTGCCCGATTCCGTACAGAAGGCACCTCTCTGGGACGAGTACACCACCCGCTGCATCGGCTGCGGGCGCTGCAACTTCGTCTGTCCCACCTGCAGCTGCTTTACCATGACCGACGTGTACTACACCGACAACGGCAAAGTCGGTGAGAGACGCCGTGTCGGCGCCTCCTGCATGGTGGACGGATACACCAATGTCGCCGGAGGCGGCCAGTACCGCAAGACCCAGGGGGAGAGAATGCGCTTCAAGGTTCTGCACAAGATCGTGGATTTCCGCAAGCGCTTTGGCTATGACATGTGTGTGGGGTGCGGGCGCTGTGATGACATCTGTCCCGAGTACATCTCCTACAGCAACATCATCAACAAGGTGGCAAAAGCTTCCCTCGAGGCAGAGGAGCCTGCCGGAAAGGAGTGCGGCGCATGAGCAACCCCTATCTTCCTTTTTCCTCCCAGATTCTGGATGTCATCCGGCACACCGGGAAGGAGTACACCTTCCGCATGGAATTTCGCGGCGAGGTGAAGCCGGGACAGTTCTTTGAGGTGTCCGTGCCAAAATACGGCGAGGCGCCGATCTCCGTCAGCGGGATCGGAGAAAATTTCGTGGACCTGACAATCCGCCGGGTGGGCCGGGTCACCGGTGAGGTGTTTGAGCACTACAAGGGACAGTCCCTGCTCCTTCGGGGTCCCTACGGGAACGGCTTTGACATCGATCTCTACCGCGATGGAGAGACCGTGGTGGTCGCAGGCGGCACCGGTGTCTCCCCGGTCCGCGGCGTAATCGAGTCCTTAAGCCGGATGGACAACGCGAAGGACAAATATGTCATCGCGGGATTTAAGAGCCCCGACGATATGCTGTTTCGGGACGATCTTGCGAACTGGGAAAACAGGCTCAACCTGATCCTGACCGTGGACGGCGCGACGGAAGGATACACCGGAAGGGTCGGCCTTGTAACCCGCTACATCGCAGATCTCCCCCTGAAGGATCCCGCCTCTGCCCGCGCCGTGGTGGTGGGACCGCCGCCGATGATGAAGTTCACCATCATCGAGCTGAAGAAAAAGGGCTTTACGGACGAGCACATCACGGTCTCCTATGAGCGGAAGATGTGCTGCGGCCTTGGCAAGTGCGGCCACTGCCGGGTGAATGACAAGTATATCTGCCTGGACGGCCCGGTATTTCCCTACACCGTGGCCCGGGAGATGATGGACTGAGGAGGATCCCATGGGAGAGCTAGACGTCAATGTTGGAAAACTGAAAAAGAATGCGTTCCGCTATTCCAAGGTGCGCGGCGAGACCGCGTCCCGGATCCGGATTCCGGGCGGCGTGATCAACGCCTCCTCCATGGCAAAGATCGTGGAGATCGCTGAGCAGTACGGAAACGGCGTCATCGACATCACCAACCGCCAGGGCATCGAGATCCCGGGCATCCGCCTGGAGGATGTGGACAAGGTAAACGAGGCCGTGCAGTCCCTGATTGACGACCTCCACATCAACCAGA
>JBJEYC010000409.1:0-6354 GCA_051886435.1 Lachnospiraceae bacterium | reverse complement strand
CAGGATCCGGAGCACTATCAGGCAACCGATGCGGAGAGAAAGATCATGGTCGACAGCCCGCAGGACGGAAAGGCCAATACCTCCATCGCGGACTATGTCTGGCTTCCGATCTCGTTTGAGAAAGACAAACCCGTGATCACCTGGCGGGATTCCTGGAGCCCTGAGGAGTTCGATTAACAATCCAGCAGATCCCGGATTATCTTTCAGGTATCAGGCAGGCAGAAAGGATTGGATAGATATCAAAGAAGGCCGCAGCCCGGACAATCGGGCTGCGGCCTTTGCTGGATCTGAAGAGATCTGTCTGATTTTGACATCACGCGGCGGATGCGGCGCGTGTTATCCCCTGCGGCTCTTCAACTCCTCCGCAAGTCTTGCCCTTGCCGTTCCGTAGAAGTTCGGAAAGTGGGTGCGAAGGTAAACAGCATTGTCGATATTGTTGACAAGGATCAGGCGGAGCACCCTGGCAAAGTCCTCCTCGAGGTGGGAGATATCGTCCGCTTTCAGATCCTGCCAGTTTCCCCGCAGCCGGTACTCATCCAGAAGGTGGAAGATCCCCCAGAGAAGCTGGGTGAAGCACTCCGCCTCCATCAGGTCCGGGTTGGAACCGAGGATGAGAAGTTCGGTGCGGCTCTCCTCGAGAAGGCTCCGGACGCGGTTATAGGCAGTTTCGTCCAGGTGCACCGAGAGGGGGAGATCCTCGATCTTTTTCTTTGCCCGCTCCCGGTCCTTCGGGGAATCCTCCTGATCGGAGAGTGCGGGAAGCTCACCTTCGATTTTGCAGCAGTCGGAGAGAGCCCGCAGCATCGGGACACCGACCCCGGTGAAGAACTGGCTCCGCAGCATGCTGGTGTGGGCGATCTTGTCCCGCTTTTCCCGGTCCGCCATGAGGGCGTTTACTGCCAGGGTTGCCACCGCGATCGAGATCGGCAGGAAGGCAAAATCCTGAAAGATGTAGAACTCAGTGGTCCTGGGATCGCGGAAGATCAGAACCTGGAGCAGGTAGACAGTGACCGAGACGGCGACAAGCGCCAGGGAGACAAAAAAAAGCGTTCTATTCTTTTTCATGAAAACACCTCGAATCTTCATCAATGTGTCGAAACTGTCCTATTCTACCGGATTTTGGGGATACCCGCCAGAGGCAGCAGGAGGGGAGATATCCAAAATCTAAAAAATTCATGAACTGCCCCAAAGGCCGCAGGCCGGCCTTCACAAAAGTTTAAGAATCCCGGTTTTTGCCGCAGACAGTGGGTTTTCCAGGGAATTGTTAGCACTCATCTTTGCTGAGTGCTAATTTTTTATTGACTTTCGTTCATGACAGAATTACACTTCATTCTGTTGAAAATATCGAGGGCGGGGCGCTGCAAAGGGACGCCCCGCCCCCTGAGAATAAAAATAAATTCACCCGTCTTTCGGGTGGAACAGATCAAGGAGTGTGAAACCTATGGCAGAAAAAGGATCGTTATCCATCAACAGTGAAAACATGTTTCCGATTATCAAGAAATGGCTGTATTCGGATCATGACATTTTTTATCGTGAGATCATCTCCAACGGCTGCGATGCCATCACTAAGCGCAACAAGCTCTTTATGATGGGCGAAGAGGAGATGCCGGCCGACTTCAAGGGCAGGATCGATGTGGTTCTGGACCCCGATGAGAAGACCATCTCCGTGACGGATAACGGTCTTGGCATGACCGCCGATGAGGTGAAGGAGTACATCAACAACATCGCCTTCTCCGGCGCGCAGGCCTTTTTGGACAAGTACAAGGATAAGGCCAACAACGATCAGATCATTGGCCACTTCGGCCTGGGCTTCTACAGTGCCTTCATGGTCTCGAGCCTGGTGGAGATCGATACCCTCTCCTGGCAGAAGGACGCCAAGGCAGTTCACTGGACCTGCGACGGCAGCTCCGAGTACACGATGGAGGACTCCGACCGCAAGACCATCGGCACCACCATCACGATGCATCTGACCGATGACTGCGTGGAGTTCTGCAACTACTACCGCGCCAAGGAAGTCATCGAGAAGTACTGCGGCTTCATGCCCACCGAGATCTACCTCTCCGTGAAGGACACCAAGGAGACCCAGACCATCAAGGAGTCCGAGAGAAGACCGGACGATGTGGTGATCGAGGTCATCGAGCCCAAGGCAGATGAGAAGAAGGATGAGGCCAAAGACGGGGAGAAGAAGGACGAGACCCCCAAGGAGAAGGAGCTCAAGATCAGAAAGCGCCCGGAGCTGGTCAACAACCCGAATCCGCTCTGGATGAAGAACCCCAAGGACTGCACCGATGAGGAGTACAAGGAGTTCTACCGCAAGCTCTTCAACGACTACAAGGAGCCCCTGTTCTGGATCCATCTGAACATGGACTATCCGTTCAACTTAAAGGGCATCCTGTACTTCCCGAAGATCAACCTGGAGTACGAGTCCGCCGAGGGCGTGATCAAGCTCTACAACAATCAGGTGTTCATCGCCGACAACATCAAGGAGGTCATCCCGGAGTACCTGATGGTCTTAAAGGGCGTCATCGACTGCCCGGATCTGCCGCTGAACGTCTCTCGTTCCGCACTGCAGAACGATGGCTTTGCCCAGAAGATCTCCGACTACATCACCAAGAAGGTGGCGGAGAAGCTCTCCGGTATGTGCAAGACCGACCGGGCCAACTACGAGAAGTACTGGGATGACATCAGCCCGTTTATCAAGTACGGCTATCTGAAGGACGAGAAGTTCGCCGATAAGATCAAGGACTTCATCCTGTTCAAGGATCTCGACGGCAAGTACCATCCGCTTCCGGAGGCACTCGACATCAACGAGAAGAAGGAAGAGGAGAAGGCAGAGGGCGAGGCCAAGACCGAGGAGAACAAGACGGAAGAGGCCAAGACCGAGGACAAGAAGGACGAGAAGAAGGAGCCCAAGACCATCTACTACACCACCGATCCGGTGCAGCAGGGACAGTACGTCAAGATGTTCCGGGATCAGGGCATGCAGGCCTTCGTGCTGAACAGCAATATCGATGCGCCGTTCATCCAGCAGATCGAGTACAAGGATGAGAACATCCACTTCGTCCGCGTGGATGCTGCCGTCGACGACATGCTCAAGACCGAGACCGACAAGAAGGATGCCGATGCCCTGAAGGACGAGGCAAAGGACCTGGAGAAGGTCTTCCGCAAGGCCCTCAACGACGATAAGATCGCGGTCCATGTGGAGAAGTTAAAGGACAAGAACGTCGCATCTATGCTGACTGTGGACGAGCAGAGCCGCAGAATGCAGGACATGATGAAGATGTACGCCAGCGGCGGCATGAGCTTCATGGACTATGGCAGAGAGGGCGAGACGCTGGTGCTGAATGCGGATCATCCGCTGGTGCAGTACCTGTCTGCCCACAAGCGCGCAAAGAACGCGTCCACCATTGCCAAGCAGCTCTATGACCTGGCAAAGCTTCAGAATGCGCCGCTGTCCGCTGAGGAGATGTCCGCCTTTGTGCGCCGCTCCAATGATATCCTTTTGATCCTGGCAGACCGCCATGTGGATGAGGAGGATGTACCGGAGGAAGAGGAAAAGAAGGACGACAAGAAGGCCGATGGCACTGTCGAGAAGGTCGAGGGCGAGGAGATGCCGGCAGAGGATGCGGCAGCTCCCAAGGCCGATGACGCCAAGGTACAGGATGCCGAGGTCAAGGATGCCGACGAGGGGAAGAAGGACTGAAATCCATCTCCTCTGACTTAAGCTGATCAGATGCAGACACGCAATGCGTCTGATACCGATACCGATCGGGCCGCCTGTTCCGGGATGCCGGGGCAGGCGGTTTCGCTTCCCTGATGGTTATACATACATAATTATGATTATACATATTTGACTATTTGGGAATTCTGCGCGATAATCATCCCGTCGGGAGAGCCGACAGGATAAGGAAGCATACGGCAGCAGAAACCTGCCGCAGTTTTCAGGAGGTGAATCGATGAACTACACACAGCTGGAGAGAATGCACACCGGCGCCGGTTTCATCGCCGCATTGGATCAGAGCGGCGGCTCCACCCCGAAGGCACTGAAGGCCTACGGCGTGGAGGAGGGCGCATGGAAGACAGAGGATGAGATGTTCGACCTCGTCCACGAGATGCGGACGAGAATCATCAAAGCTCCTTCCTTTACTGCCGAGAAGATCCTCGCTGCGATTCTGTTTGAGAAGACGATGGACCGGAAGATCGATGATCTGTACACCGGGGACTACCTCTGGGATGTCAAGGGCGTTGTCCCGATCCTCAAGATCGACAAGGGTCTGGAGGACGAGAAGGACCATGTCCGCAGGATGAAACCGATCCCCGGACTGGACGCGACACTCGATCACGCCCACAAGGACCGCCACATCTTCGGTACCAAGGAGCGCTCAGTCATCCTGGACTATGATGAGAAGGGCATCCGCGACATTGTGGACCAGCAGTTTGAGATCGGCGAGACGGTCTGGTCCCACGGCATGGTTCCGATCCTCGAGCCCGAGGTTGACATTCACAGCCCGCACAAGGCAGAGTGCGAGAAGCTCCTGAACGAGCTCCTGCTCGAGAAGACCAGGGCGTTAAAGGACGAGAAGTTCATGTTCAAGGTCTCGATCCCCACGCAGGATGATCTCTATGCGGAACTCATGAAGGATCCCCACACGGTGCGTGTGGTCGCCCTCTCCGGCGGCTACTCCCAGAAGGAGGCCTGCGAGCGCCTTGCGAAAAATCACGGCATGATCGCAAGCTTCTCCCGCGCCTTCGCACAGGATCTTCGGAAGGGACAGACCGACGCGGAGTTCGATGAGAACGTCCGGAAGGCAGCAGACCTGATCTACGCCGCCTCGATCACCTGATTTTTGGTTACACGATATCGGCTTTTGACGAACTGACCACTTTATTTTCTCCTTAGACAGACGGACTGGCTTTCCCTCTCGGGAAGCCGGTCCGTTTGTCTTGTCCTGATATCGAAAAAGGCAGGGCCGCGGGCTGCGGCTCTGCCCCTTCAGGAAAAATGGAAAACATGCCGTCCAAAGGACGCATGGCGGAAAAAGATGTGAGGACTCAGGCCTTCTTTCCCTGGTTGGCAACGGCCTGCATCTTTGCCTGGATCGCCGCCTGGTCGCCCAGGTAATAGTGTTTCACGGCGTGGAAGTTCTCGTCGAACTCATAGACAAGAGGGGTGCCGGTGGGGATGTTGACGCCGACGATATCCTCCTTCGAGACATTGTCAAAATACTTGACCAGTGCCCGGAGAGAGTTGCCGTGGGCGGCAATGAGAACCCGCTTGCCGGCCTCCATGTCCTTCTTGATGACCTCCTCGTAGTAGGGAACCACCCGGGCGATGGTTGTCTCAAGGGACTCCGCGGCGGGAAGCAGAGAAGGATCCACATCCCGGTACATCGGCTGGAGTACCGCATTGCGCGGATCGTCCGGAGAGAGCGCCGGCGGCAGCACATCAAAGGAGCGGCGCCAGATCTTCACCTGTTCCTCGCCGTACTTCTGTGCTGTCTCGGACTTGTTGAGGCCCTGCAGGGCGCCGTAGTGCCGCTCGTTGAGCTTCCAGCTCTTGTGGACCGGGAGCCAGGCGCGGTCCATCTCGTCCAATACGTGGTTCAGTGTGTGGATAGCGCGCTTCAGATAGGAGGTGTAGCAGACATCGAAGTCATATCCCGCTTCCAGGAGTGTCTTTCCCGCTGCCTTTGCCTCTTCATGTCCTTTTTCCGAGAGATCCACATCGGTCCAGCCGGTGAAGAGGTTTTTCTGGTTCCACTCGCTCTCCCCATGCCGGATCAGTACCAGTTTCGTTGTCATAACTGCCTGCCTTTCTGTGAGTCGTTTGTCAGTTCAACAGTAATGTATCACTTCCTTGGATATAATACAACTAATTGAAATTTGAAATATATATTTAAGCATGGAAGGCTGTCGAAAAAGCAGGCAAAGCCTGCTGCGTATCCCAAGAGGAGGAAAAGGCTGCGAAAAACAGGGCTGATTGGGGGAGTCCGGGTCGGAAGAGAGGCACACGGGAACTGCGTCAAAAAATTATTAAGGTACCTTGACATTCTGTGGCGGGCATGTTATTTATTAGGTACCTAATAAAATTCAACAGCATTTGAAATAGAAAGGAGAACAACATGATGAGAAATCAGATTGAAATAGAGAACAACAATGCAGCCGTAAACAACAAGATGGAGGGCAGCTGCCCGGGATGCGGAAGACACTGTCCGCTCTCTGCGCCGCACTGCGGCAAGGGAGAGGCCTATGCCAGAATGCAGCTGGAGGAGAACGAGGGAGGACTCCCGCAGGAAAGAGAGTTCCCCGAGGACAGAGATGACTTCGGCGGACACCGCGGCCATGGAAGACAGA
>JBJEYC010000408.1:2702-6365 GCA_051886435.1 Lachnospiraceae bacterium | reverse complement strand
ATCTGACGGCTCGCCACGGTCAGCACCGTGCCGTTGCACTGACGGCCCACAATGAGTCCGTCCACGACGGAGCCGATCGGCGGGGTATCCACGACCACGTAGTCGTACATCTCAAGAGACTGATGCAGAAGCTCCGCGAACTGCTCACTCCCGAGAAGCTCGGAAGGAGTCGGCGTCACAGGGCCGGAGAACATGATATAAAAACCCTCCTCATTGGTCTCGCAGGTGGCGTCATCCATCTCGCAAAGGCCCACCAGATAGTTGGAAAGGCCGTACCGGACCTTGCCGCTCTTGAAGTGCTCCTGCATGACGGACTTTCTGATATCCGCGTCGATCAAGAGCACGCTGCTTCCGTTCTGTGCCATCGACCTCGCGAGCTCAAAGGCAACCTCGGACTTTCCCTCATTCGGGATACAGCTCGTCACGCTGATGCTACGGACATTATTGCCAGAAAACTCGATGTTGCTCCGCAGGGTTTTGAACGCTTCCTTGGTGCGGAAGTTATAGTCGACATCATTAATAATTACTTTCTGCATGCCCCGCCTCCTCACTCAATCGTGATGTAGTCATCCTGCGAGCCGTTATCCTCGGGACCCGGTTCTGAAGGCGCGAGTGCCGGGGAAATTTCCGTCTTCTTCTTCCCCACGGGGGATACCGCCGCTGCAGGGGAAGGATTGCCGCGCTTGGGAGCGCTGTTTCTGGCAGAGCTTCCCTGCGAGCTTCTTCTGTGGCCCTCGCCGCTTCCTGACCTTGCGGAGGAGAAAGAGCTCTTCTTTCTTCTCTTCTTTCTTCGTGCTTGGCTCTTCCCCTCTACGCTGTTTTCAGCAACCGTCTCATCCATCGGAATGACTGCCAGCGTGTAGAGATGCAGGTACCGCTCCACATCCTCAGTGGTCTTGATCGTATCATCCGCGATGAACCGGACGATGATCACGATGGCCACCACAAGGATGCCGATCACCGCGCCGCCGACGGTCCAGCGGCTGTAAGAAGGCGCGGACATCTCATCAGGAAGGTTTGCCTCATCAACGACGTTGACAGCGTCGATCTTCATGACGTTTTGGATGTGCTCTGCGGCAACCTCACGGACGTCGTTGCAGATCGCCTGAGCCCGCTGGGGATCCGTGTCGGTCACGGTCACCACCAGGATATGCGTGTTGTCAGGGGATGTGACCTCGATCGCGCCAGAGAGGCTCTCAAAGGTGTAGCCTTCCTGATCCAGATTCAGATCCTGGATGACCTTCTCGATGACGTATCTGGACTTGATCAGCTCCCGGTAGTCCGCGGTCAGCTGAGAGCTGACCTGCAGATCACTGTAGGTTGTGGAATCTCCGTTATTCCGATCCAGGACGTAAATCGAAGTCGTGGACTCGTACTCCTTCGGCAGAACAAACCGTGCAATGCTGTAGCCGACCAAACCGGCTGCTACGCCCACGATCAGAATCAGCCACAGCCAGTGGAGCAGTGCCCGAAAGATTCCGCCGACATCGATTTCGATCTCATCATCATCGACTTCTGCCATGGTTCCATTCTCATTCATACAGACACTTCCTCCACTTCCTCCATAAGCCGCAGAGCACAGATCTGCTGTCTCACAGCAGTTTCCTATTTTACCGGCAATTCATGCCTGTTTCAAGGCATTACCCGGGAGTGGGACGGCGCTTTTCCCATTTTCGGAGATCTCCCCAAATTCCGGCACGTTTCCAGCGCGTTCAGGCACAAACATGTACATCTATCTAATCGGCAGGTCCCGTCTGTTTCGTAATCCTCCCCACCCACTTTGGGATCCCGGTCCAAAAGAGGCACAGCAGGATGCAGACACAACCGAGAAGAAGAGCTGCAATCCCGGAAAGGAAGGTACTCTTTTCGAGAAAGGCTCCCGCAATCCCCACGTGGGACGCTGCAGCCTGCACCGCGACAACGGGGAACTTGTTCCAAAGCATAATCCCAAGAGACCTCTCCCCGAAGACTTCCAGGAACCGGATGTCCGGCAGAGCCTTCACAAACGCAAAGTACCCCACTGCGGAAACAAGGACAGTCAGATAGGACAACAGCCCCGCGGGATACTCATCCGTCCGGATGCTCACCCGCCCAAAGGGGATGGAAAGCAATATGCCAACTACAATCAGGACGATGGCCGCAAGGGCCGCGCGGCTTTTTTTCCCTGCCTCTTCCTTCTTGGGTGGGAAGAGCTCCCCCAGCGTGACGCCAAGTTCCAGCATGGGGAGAAGGTGGCAGGCGCTCTCTCCCTGGAAGGGGAGCCTTGCGTCAAAACGGTGGACAAGGACCGCGCCAAGAAGAAGGAACAAAGCGCTCAGCACAAGGCGGAGAAGTATCCCCGCAAGAAGACGGTTCTGCCCTTTTTTTCTGTCATCCGCAGCGCCACTTGTTCGGATCTTAGCCACGGCGTATTCAATCTCAGCTGAAAAAAGCAGGGCAAGCAAAAAACACGGCAGGAACCAGAGCGTCTCGTTCCACTTCATGCTGTGGTGATTCTTGGAGTTCGCAAAGAGAAGATACCCGATGTTGGTCAGCACTCCGGTCTCCATCTCTCCCGACTTTGTTGAAAGGAAGGACGCCGCCACGTGGCCAAGTCCCGCGTAAACGAGAATGCTCACAAGGCCAACGAGAAGGTAGGGAACGTAGATCCTTCGAAGGCGCCTTGCCGCCTTCTGCGGGAAACTCCGCTTCTTTTCGCCGGGGATCAGGTACCCGGAGAGGATGCAAAAGAGCGCCACACCCGTGGACATCAGGTAGTCCGCAAGAGTCCCCTTACGAAGGACATGGGCCGATACAATCATGAGGATCGCAAGGCCCCTGCCGCGGTCCACCGAGGTGATCCTTTGGGGAGCCTTGTTATGCTCTGCCATCGAGCTCCCGCACCATACTGGTGATGCGCTCCTTCAGTGCCTCCGCGCGCTCTTTCGTCTCGGCCTCCACACCGACCCGGATGACAGGCTCGGTGCCGGAGGGGCGGACCAGAAGGGAGCCGCTGCCGGAGAGCTCGCCCCGGACTTCCTCCAAGAGATCCTGAAGCTTTTCGCTCTTCATGATCCCTTCCTTGTCACTTACCCGAACGCTCTCCTGCACCTGCGGGTAGACCCGCATCTCGCCGGCAAGTTCTGAGAGTTTTTTCTTCTTGGCCAGCATCGCCTGCATGACCTTGAGGCTGGTCAGGATCCCGTCACCCGTTGTCGCGTACTTGCTGAAGATGATGTGGCCGGTCTGCTCCCCGCCGATGCGGTAGCCGCCCTGCTTCATCGCCTCATAGACGTACTTGTCCCCGACATCGGTCTTAACCGTATCAATCCCCGCCTCCTGCAGGCTCTGGAACAGCCCGAAGTTGGACTGGGCGGTTGCCACCACGGCATTGCCAATCAGTTTTCCCCGCTCCTTCATGTACCTGCTGTAGAGATACAGGATGTGGTCTCCCGTCACGACCTGCCCACGCTCATCGACAGCAAGGCAGCGGTCCGCGTCCCCATCGTATGCAAAGCCCACATCCAGGCGGTTCTCCAGAACAAAGTTCTGGAGGTTCTCGATGTGCGTGGAACCCACGTTCCGGTTGATGTTGAGGCCGTTTGGCCGGTCGCCGCAGACGTAGGTGTCCGCTCCCAGGGCGTTGAACACCGCCTTGGCGATAGACCAGGCGCCGCCGTTTGC
>JBJEYC010000408.1:0-2602 GCA_051886435.1 Lachnospiraceae bacterium | reverse complement strand
CCGCGATGCTGTAGCTGATCTCCGCTTCCCCCGAAGGATCCACATCGATCCGGACCTGGCCGGCAGGGGTGTCCCCCTCCTCTAGGATGTAAAGGTGCCTTGCGGGATTCGACAGAACGCCCGCAAGCCATCGCTCGTGATCTTCTTTTTTTACCTCGTCCTTTTGAAAGGAGTTTGCCCGCACCTTCGGGTCATTCCGAAGGGCAAGGAGAAAACCGCTGTCGGATGCTGCTGCCGGGCGCAGGGCAAGGGAGGGAATTTTCGCATTCTCCTGACTCATGCGGTTTCCATCCCGGTCTCACGCATATATCGGATCATCCGCCGATACATCTCCTCGAGATCCGTGCGCGGCTCCCAGCCAAGGGAGCGGAGCTTTCTGCTGTCCAAGGCAAGGTGCGTGTCTGCCGCGTATCCAAAGACGTTTCCCTCCGGAATGTCGTAGACAACGGAGATCTTCCCCTCCGCGATGCGATCTGCCACCATCTCGGCCATGCCGCCGATTGTCGTGTGGCAGGCCTCATTGGCGACGTTATAGGCTTCTCCTGCGCTGCCGCAAAGGAGGATGGTCAGAAGTCCCCGGACGCAGTCCGCCGTATAGCAGTAGTTCCCCTCCGAGAGGCCCTTCGTGTGCAAAACGATGTCTTTTCCCGCCACAGCGCTTCTTGCGAACTGGGCGAAGACCCGGTTCTCCCAGGGGAGAATTCCCGCGCCAAAGGTCTGGGCGAGGCGGGCGATCTTTGCGGGAAGGCCATACTCCTTCGCGTAGGCAAGGCAGAGGTTCTCGCAGAGGCGCTTGGACTCCGGATAATCGGAGCGGACAGAAAGAACGTCCAGGATGCCGAGCTTTGTCTCATTGGCCCTTGTGTCCCCGTAGACGGACATATCCCCGTATACTTCCATGGAGGAGAGGTAGACAAAGCCGTCCGCCTGCAGAACGCGGGCGGTCTCCAAGAGGTTCCTTGTCCCCTCAAAGGAGGCAAGGATCGTCTCCACAGGCTTTGCGACCATGGTCTTCGATGCTGTCACCGCGGCGCAGTGAAAGAAGTAGAGCTTAGATCCCGCTGGGCGAAGAGATCTGATCTCGTCTCCTGCCTTTTCCACAAAATCCCGGTCCGTCACATCCAGCACGACGGGATGGATTTGTTTTGAGATGCCGCCGAGAATCCCGGAGAGCTTCTCCGGATTCCGGATAAGCGGGATCAGGGTGAGGGACAGGCCCTTCTCCTCGTCCGCGTATTGCAGGGCACGAAGCAGCATGCTTCCCACAAGGCCCGTCGCCCCGGTGATGACCACCGACGCGCCCCTCAGTCTGTCAAGGTTCTCTTTTACGGACAGAATGGGATCCTCTGTGATCCCCTGAAAATCCTCCTGCAGTACGCCCATATCGCGCTTTCCTCCCTGCTCAGACCGTCTGGTACATCCTGGTCTCTTTTTCCTTTTCCTTCTCGGCCGCCGCGTCGGCAAGGCGCTTCTGGTAGGCGTCCGCAAGTTCGTCGATCTGCTCCTGCTTTCTCGGAACCTTAGCCTTCTTGCCACGGGCCAGGAACTCCTCGTAGGCATCGCAGGTGTGCTGGACGTCGTCCGTGAAGCAGACCTGCTTTCCGTGGTCGAGCCACAGGATCTTGGTGCACAGTTCCCGCACCTGGGGCATCACGTGGGAGACCAGGATGGCGGTGACGCCGCCCTGGATGATCTCCTGCATCTTGGCGCCGGACTTCTTGCGGAAGGCGCCGTCGCCCACGGACAGCACCTCATCCAGGATCAGGATATCCGGGTGCACCAGGCAGGCGATGGAGAAGGCAAGGCGGGATTTCATACCGGAGGAGAGCTGCTTGAACATGTAGTCCTGGAAATCCTCGAGCTCCGCGAAGCGGATGATCTCGTCGTACTTCTCATCCAGGAACTTCCTCGTGTAGCCAAGAAGCGCCCCGCGAAGGTAGGTGTTCTCCCGCACGGTCATATCCCCGTCAAAGCCGGAGCCCAGCTCCAGGAGGGCTGCGATGTTGCCGTGTACCGTGATCTTTCCCCCGGTTGGCACCATGATGCCGGTGACGGCCTTTAACAGAGTGGACTTGCCGGCACCGTTGCTGCCGATGATTCCCAGCATGTCACCCTTGTTCAGAGTGAAGGTCACGTCCTTGTCCGCCCAGAACTCCTTCACATGATAGTTGCCAGTCAGGCGGCGGATCACGTATTCCTTCAGGCCGATGGACTTGAAGTCCCCGGTGATGTAGCGGATCGAAACATGTTCACATTTGATTGCGGTCTTGTCGCTCATGCAAAACACTCCCGGATATCACAGGTAGTAGAGGAACTGGGTATTGTACTTGCGGTAGATGAACATCCCGATGGAGAGGAAAAACACCGGGAAGAACAGGCACAGCAGGTGATAGGGAAGGGAGGGCACAATGCCGTCGATCACGATCACACGGAAGTACTTGATGTACACGTAGACCGGGTTGAACAGGAAGGCGGTCTGCAGGTGCTTGCTCAGAGAGTCCACCGAGTAGAAGATGGCGCTCATGTAGTTGAGGAGGGTCAGCACCACGTCGTAGAGGTAGGAGGTGTCCTCAAAGAACACGTACATCGCCGACAGGATGGC
>JBJEYC010000407.1:0-6416 GCA_051886435.1 Lachnospiraceae bacterium | reverse complement strand
AAACACCCGCCCCATGCACCGCATCCCGGATACCAGGCGCCTTGTCGATGCCCTTCCCTATGCGCTCACCGCGTCCCAGAAGAAAGCCTACTCGGACATCGAGTCGGACCTTTGCGGGGAGCATGTGATGAACCGGCTCCTCCAGGGCGATGTGGGTTCCGGAAAGACGATCCTCGCCTTTCTGGCACTTCTCTTGTGCGCCGGGAACGGAAGGCAGGGCGCCCTGATGGCGCCGACCGAGGTCCTTGCCAGGCAGCACTATGAGGACCTTATCCGGATGACAGAGGAATACAGCCTTCCCCTCTCCCCGGTCCTGCTCACAGGGTCCGTGAAGGGAAAGGAGCGGAAGAGCGCTCTGGAGGCGATTGCGGACGGCACGGCGAATGTCGTCATCGGGACCCATGCACTCATCCAGGAGAAGGTGAATTACCACGACCTCTCCCTAGTTGTCACGGACGAGCAGCACCGCTTCGGGGTCCGGCAGCGGGAGGCGCTTGCGGGAAAGGGAGAGAAGGTCCCGGTCCTTGTGATGAGCGCAACGCCGATCCCGAGGACCCTGGCGATCATCCTCTACGCGGACCTGTCGGTGTCGCAGCTTTTGGAGCTCCCCGCGGAGCGCCTTCCGAACCGGAACCTCGCCTGCGGGCCGGGGGAGCGGGGGAAGGTCTACCGCTTTATTCTGAACGAGATCGCAAAGGGCCACCAGGCCTATGTGATCTGCCCTGCGGTCGAGGAATCGGAGTTCATGCCGGATCTGGAGAACGTTGCGGACTACACGGAGAAGATCAGAAAGGCCCTTCCGCCGGATATCCGCATCGCCTCTTTAAACGGCAGAATGAAGCCCGCAGAGAAGAACCGGGTCATGGAGGACTTTGCGGCGCACAAAACCGACATCCTGGTCTCGACGACTGTCATCGAGGTCGGTATCAACGTGCCCAATGCAACGGTGATCCTCATCGAGAACGCGGAGCGGTTCGGCCTCTCGCAGCTCCATCAGCTCCGGGGGCGCGTCGGCAGGGGAAAAGACCAGTCCTACTGCATCTTCATGTACAGCGAGGGCATTCAGGAAAAGCCAAAGAGACTCCAGATTCTGGAGAAGTCAAACGACGGCTTCCAGATCGCCGAGGAGGACTTAAAGCTCCGGGGACCCGGGGACATGTTCGGGACGAGGCAGAGCGGCGAGATGGGCTTTGCTCTTGCGGACATCTACGAGGATGCGGACATCCTGAAAAAGGCCGCATCCTTTGCGGAGGACCTGATGAAGACGGATCCCGAAAGAGCGGCGCGCTTTGCGGGAAAGGTGGACTTTCGGAGCATCTGACCTTGATGTTTTCGATGTTGGGAGGAGTTTATGTCAAAGAAGGGTTTGCCGTTTCTCAGGATCATGCAGAAGCGGTTTCACCTCTCGAGCTTTCAGGTGATCCTGCTCGGCTTTGCCGGGGTGATTTTCCTCGGGGCCCTGCTTCTCATGCTGCCCGTCTCCTCGAGGGCGCGGGAGGTGACGCCCTTTCTGGATGCGCTCTTTACCTCGACTTCTGCGACCTGCGTGACGGGCCTTGTTGTCTATGACACCTGGACGCACTGGTCCCTCTTCGGACAGGTCCTGATCCTTGTCCTCATCCAGATCGGAGGCCTTGGCGTTGTCACGATGGCCGTTGCGCTTGCCGTCCTCTCAGGAAGACGGGTCTCCCTGATGCAGCGGAGCGTGATGCAGGACTCAATCTCCTCGGGGCATGTGGGCGGCATGGTGCGGCTCACGCGGTTTATCGTTCGCACCTCGGCTGCAATCGAGATCCTTGGCGCGGCCGTCCTCTTTCCGGTATTTGCCAGGGACTTCGGCGTCTGGAAGGGCCTCTGGTATGCCGTCTTTCACTCGGTCTCCGCGTTCTGCAATGCGGGCTTTGATCTGAACGGCAGCAGCGGGCAGTTCTCCTCCCTCACACGGTATGAGGGCAACCCTGTTGTCAACATCACGGTCATGGCCCTCATCACGGTCGGCGGCATCGGCTTTCTGGTCTGGGAGGACCTTGCGAAAAACCGGCGGCACCTCTCCCGCTGCAGGCTGCAGACCAAGGTGGTGCTGGTCACAAGCCTTTTTCTGGACCTTGTCCCCGCGGTTTTGTTTTACTTTGGCGAGTACCGGAATCTGACCGGAGGGACACGGGTTCTTGCATCCCTCTTTCAGTCTGTCACCTGCAGGACGGCGGGCTTTAACACGACCGACCTTTCCCGGTTTTCGGAATCCGGGATCCTGCTTATGATCTTTCTGATGCTGATCGGCGGATCCCCCGGATCCACGGCGGGCGGCATGAAGACAACGACAGCGGCCCTTCTTTTTGCCTCGGCCATCTCCGTGTTCCGAAGGCAGGACGACACCGTGATGTTCCGAAGAAGAGTCGATGATGACACCGTCCGGCAGGCAGCAGCGATCCTGATGATGTACCTGCTTCTGTTTGGGGGAAGCGCGATGGTTATCAGCAGGGTGGAGCACGTCCCCCTTCTCTCCGCGATGTTTGAGACGGGATCCGCCGTGGGAACCGTGGGCCTTACTCTGGGCCTTACGCCAAAGCTTGGCGCCCTGTCCCACCTCATCCTCATCGTGCTCATGTACTTTGGCAGGGTCGGCGGCCTCACGATAATCTACGCTGCGGTGCGCAGGGCGGGACACGGCGGCCGGTACCCGAGGGAGACGCTGACGGTAGGATAGGGAAAAGGAGATGTGATGAAACAGATACTTCTGATCGGACTTGGGAGATTTGGCCGGCACATGTGCGAGAAGCTCGGGGAGCTCGGCCATCAGATCATGGCGGTGGATAAGGACGAAGACCGGGTTGAGGCCTGCATGCACCTTGTGACAAATGCCCTCGTCGGCGATGCGACAAGACAGGACTTTCTGCAGTCGCTGGGCGTCGACAACTTCGACCTGTGCTTTGTCTGCATCGGGGACAGCTTTCAGGACTCCCTGGAGACGACGGCCCTTTTGAAGGATTTCGGCGCAAAGAAGGTGATTTCCAGGGCATCCCGGGATGTGCACGCAAGGTTCCTGCTTCGAAACGGCGCTGACGAGGTCGTCTATCCGGAAAAGCAGGTCGCGGAGTGGACCGCGATGCGCTACTCCTCGGACTTTCTTGCGGACTACTTCTCCATGGGCGACGGCTATGCCGTGATGGAGCTGAAGGCACCGGGGTCCTGGATCGGGAAGACCGTCGCAGACCTCGACCTTCGGAAGCGCGCCGGCATCAACATCCTCGCCACAAAGGAAGGCGGAAAGATTCAGATGTCCATCCGGCCGGACACCGTGATCACGAAAGAGGAGCATCTGCTCGTCCTCGGACGGGATGCGGAGATCACAAGGCTCCTGGAGAAAGGATGACCCTGTTGTTGACAAACTCCATCAACAGAACGTAAGATTAGGCATAAATTTGGAAGTCTGTGCATTTGAGCAAAACGCAGAAAAATGAGGGAAAATATGCCAAAAGTTGCAATCGTAACGGACTCAAACAGCGGAATCACGCAGCAGATGGGGCGGGATCTCGGAATCTCCGTTGTCCCGATGCCGTTTATGTTCGGGGACAGCGAGGAGACCTTTTATGAGGACATCAACCTGACGAGGGAGGAATTCTTCCAGCGCCTTCAGGCGGGACAGACCGTGCACACCTCCCAGCCGACCCCGGTAGAGGTGCTCAAGGTCTGGGACCGGCTCCTCGAGACGTACGATGAGGTGGTCCACATCCCGATGTCCTCCGGCCTCTCGGGTTCCTGCCAGAGTGCGATGATGCTCGCCTCCGACTACGACGGAAGGGTGCAGGTGGTGAACAACCAGCGCATCTCCGTGACGCAGCGGGCATCGGTCCTCGACGCGATGCACCTTGCGGAGAAAGGGTGGGACGCGAAGAGAATCCGGGAGAAGCTCGAGGAGGTCCGTTTCGACTCCTCGATCTACATCATGCTGGACACGCTGACCTACTTAAAGCGGGGCGGCAGGATCACGCCGGCAGCGGCTGCCATCGGGACGCTCCTTCGGATCAAGCCGGTGCTCCAGATCAAGGGCGAGCGGCTTGATGCGTTCTCCAAGGCAAGGACCCTTGCCCAGGGCAGAACCACCATGATCAACGCCATGAAAAATGACTGCACCCAGCTCTACGGCGGCGCGAAGAACGTGCACATGTATGCGGTGCATGCCCAGTGCCCGGACGTGTTTGCGCCCTGGCTCGAGGAGGTGAAGGCTGCGTTCCCCGAGTGCAGCGTTCTTCCGGATTGCCTCTCCCTGTCCGTATGCTGCCACATCGGACCGGGGGCGCTTGCCATCGCCTGCTCCAAGGTGGTGGATGAGGCGAAGTAACGGAGAAAGGAAACATTAGAGCGAATGGCAGACAATGAATACAATGCGTCGAGTATCCGCGTCCTGGAGGGCCTTGAGGCCGTCAGGACGCGTCCCGGCATGTACATCGGAAGCACATCCACGCGCGGACTCAATCACCTGATCTATGAGATCGTCGACAACTCGGTTGACGAGCACCTCGCGGGCTACTGCTCCGAGATCTGGGTAACACTCGAGAATGACGGCTCCTGCACCGTGGAGGACAACGGCAGGGGCATCCCCATCGACATGCATGAAAAAGGCGTCTCCGCAGAGCGCGTCGTGTTTACGACGCTCCACGCGGGCGGCAAGTTCGACAACAAGGCCTATGCCACCTCGGGCGGCCTGCACGGCGTCGGCTCCTCGGTCGTGAATGCGCTCTCCCTGCGCATGACGGTGGATGTGAAGAAAAACGGCAATGTCTACGAGGACCGCTACCGGCAGGGAAAGCCGGACATGGAACTCGTAAAGGGCCTGCTCCCCGTCGTCGGGAAGGCAAAGGGCACCGGCACGAAGATCAACTTCCTGCCGGACCCGGAGATCTTTGAGAAGACGAGGTTCAAGTCGGAGGATGTCAAGAGCCGCCTCCACGAGACCACCTATCTGAATCCGAACCTTGTGATTCACTTTAAGGACTGCCGGGAAGGCTCCGAGGAGGAGCTGACCTTCCACGAGCCGGAAGGCATCTCCGGGTTTGTGAAGGAGCTCAACAAGTCCGATGAGACCGTCACGGATATTGTCTACTTCAAGGGAAACTACGAGAACATCCAGGTGGAGGTCGCCTTCCAGTTCATCCGGGACTTCCGCGAGGAGATTCTGGGCTTTTGCAACAACATCTACAACTCCGAGGGCGGCACGCACCTGACGGGCTTCAAGACCGCCTTCACTGCGATCATCAACAGCTATGCAAGAGAGCTGGGGATCTTAAAGGAGAAGGACACAAACTTCACCGGCGCGGACGTTCGAAACGGCATGACCGCCGTCGTCTCCATCAAGCACCCGGATCCCCGCTTTGAGGGACAGACCAAGACCAAGCTTGACAACCCCGACGCCCAGAAGGCGGCGGCCCAGGTCACCCAGGACGAGTGCACCAGGTTTTTCGACCGGAACGTGGAGACTTTAAAGGCTGTCATCGAGTGCGCCGAGCGGGCCGCCAAGATCCGCCGGAGCGAGGCCAAGGCCAAGACGAACCTTCTCTCGAAGCCGAAGTTCTCCTTTGACTCCAACGGAAAGCTCGCAAACTGCGAGTCCCGGGATGCCTCCAAGTGCGAGATCTTCATCGTCGAGGGAGATTCCGCAGGGGGCTCCGCCAAGATGGCCAGGGACCGCATGTACCAGGCGATTCTCCCGATCCGCGGCAAGATTCTGAACGTCGAGAAGGCCTCGATGGACAAGGTCCTTGCCAACGCCGAGATCAAGTCGATGATCAACGCCTTCGGCTGCGGCTTCTCCGAAGGGTACGGACAGGATTTTGACATCACGAAGCTGCGCTACAACAAGATTATCATCATGGCCGATGCCGATGTGGATGGCGCCCATATCTCCACTCTGCTTCTGACGCTGTTCTACCGGTTCATGCCGGAACTGATCTATGAGGGGCATGTGTACGTTGCGATGCCGCCCCTCTATAAGGTCATGCCCCAGAAAAAGGGCGTGGAGGGAGAGTACCTCTACGACGATGCGGCACTGGACAAGTACCGGAAGACCCACAAGGGCGGCTTTACGCTCCAGCGCTACAAGGGTCTTGGCGAGATGGATCCCCAGCAGCTGTGGGAAACCACGCTGGACCCAGCAACCAGGCGCCTTCGGCAGGTGCAGATCGATGACGGAAGAATGGCATCGGAGATGACAGGCCTTCTCATGGGAACTGATGTGGCGCCCCGGCGCGACTTCATCCAGGCCCATGCAGCGGACGCACAGCTCGATGTCTGACAGAATAAGTAAGGGGAGCTATGGCAGGTAAGAAGAACACAGAAGAACCATCCCGGGAGAAGATCATCACCAGCGAGTACTCGGAGCTGATGCAGAAGTCCTACATCGACTACGCGATGAGCGT
>JBJEYC010000406.1:0-6504 GCA_051886435.1 Lachnospiraceae bacterium | reverse complement strand
TCCTTGCCGAGGAACTCCGTGAAGATGACCCGCATGACAAGGAGCGTCAAAAGGGGTGACAGGATGGACCAGGCCATGCCGAGGATGCTTCGCTTGTAGCGCTGCTTGAAGTCGCGTTTGACCAGCTCCTCAAACATGAACTGGTACTTCTTCACCGTCATGACAAGTTTATTTTGCTTTTTCGCTGCAGGTTTGCTCATTTGGCCTCTTTTTTCGATGCGTCCTCATACAGGAGGGCGTGCAGGGCGGTGTGGATTGGCTGGCGGTGTGTGCGGTACGCCCCGGCCAGAGCGCAGACAAGCGCCGCGTTGGCAAGGGAGAGGACGACATAGATCAACAGTCTCATCCTTCCGGAATACACATCCGGGGACAGGACCGAATTCAGGTGCTGGGCAAAGTAGAGGTGGGAGAAAAAGAGCGCCCCGCTGTACTTTGCAAGGGCTCCGGTCACACGAAGGGCCCGGTCTCCCTCATATCTTTCTGTCAGGATCCCGTGACCGGAAAAGTCCACCATCAGCATGACGAAGAGGAGCAGGATGAAAAAGTAGTCCTGCACCGAGGGGAGGTGGTCAAACATGTACCAGACAAGGTAAATGACAGCAAGCGCCTCGAAGCCCTCGAGAAAGACCCGAAGCCATGTCCTTGGCCTTTTCGGGGCAAGATGGCGCACAAAGACCCGAAGTGTGACCCCGAGGCTGATCTCCGCGATACCGCGAAGAAGGCCCTTGTACACAAGCCCAAGCCACTTGGTGGGGTTTCTCGGGTGTCCCAGTTCCTGGCAGAAGTACCCGAGGATCAATAGGGCAACAAGCGGGCAGATGATCTTCTCCGTCACGTCCTGGTGTCTTCGAAGGAGAGGATAGAGAATCGCCATTGCGACCAGCATCGCGGAGATGTACCAGATCACCCCGTCGATTCCCTGCACATAGAGGCCGGTCATCTTCAGGAGAAGCGCCTCAAAGATCTCATCCTTGAAGGCGTGGAAGGCCTGCAGGAGCGTGTAGCGCTCCGCGAAGCTGACGAAGACAAAGCCGATCGCCCAGGCGATCCAGAACTCCGGCAGAAACCCTCTGCACTTTCTCCAGAGGAAGCTCCAGGTCTCGGCGCCGGTCCTTGACATAGGACCCTTTTTGTTTGCCCGCTCCGCGGACACCGCCATCAGGTACCCAGAGACGAGAAAGAAGAACTCCACGGCCAGGGACCCGCCGATAAAGACCGAGTTGTCATCTCCCAGCACGTACCTCGAGTGGTGCAGCATGATGACCAGGGCAAAGACAAAGCGAAGGAGGTCGATCCTGCCGTTTCGCTTTCTTTTTTCAGGCCTTGCTGCTTCCATCGTGCTGTCCATCCTCCCGTCCTGTTGATATTGTCTGTTCTTTATTTTTCCTGGTTACGCTTCGTTACGCTTTGTTTTCTGGCCCATAAAGCCAAGGAGCGTGTCGGCGATCCGCTCGGAGGCGTGACCATCATCCATGCAGCCCTTGCCGGCAAGGAATTCCTTCACCTTCCGGGCATACACGTCCTCATCGAAATTTTTGATGTCCTCTACGATGCCGTCGGAGTCGGTGGACACCGGGAACGGGGTGTCCTCGAGCTTGAAGTAAAAGCCCCGCTCGTCATTGTAGCGCTCCACGTCCATGGCAAAGAGAAATCCCGGCTTTCCCGTCAGGACAAAGTCGTAGATCCAGGAGCTGTAGTCGGTGATGCCGGCGTCCGTGAAGGATAAGAGTTCCTGCATATCCGGGTAATTGGTGACATCGATGATATCAGGACCCGCGATCGTGCTGCGCTGCGCAGAGCCTGTCTTTCTGTCATTGTCGTGGTAGCGGACGAGGAGTTTCCACTTTCCGCCAAATCGCTGGGAAAGGGCCTTCACCACCCGCTCTCCGTCCAGGTCAAAGACCGAGAAGTCGTGGTCATCCCGGAAGGTGGGTCCATAGAGGGCAAAGCGGGTCTCTTCAGAGAGGCCGTGGGCCTTGCAGAAATGGTGCTTTAAGTACTTCTGCATTCCCGCGTAGTTGTCAAAAAAGATGTCGTTTCTCGCGTGACCAAGGCGCAGGATCTTCGTGTCCGGCCAGAAGGTCTCCCGGTAGACATTCTCCTCAAAGGTCGAGTTGGAGAGACACTCGGTGGTTACCGTGCCGGTCCACTTCGCGAACACAGGCCAGGAGAGGTTCGTGTTGTAGTGGGCGGGATCAAAGCGCTTGATGCCAAGGGAACCGTGCCAGGTCTCCACCACATGCTGCTCGGGTTTGACCGGAAAGCTGTAAAACTTGTCGCCCAAGATGCTGTTGGTCACAAGGACCTTCGAGGTTGCCGCAGCATAGAAATACTCATAGGAGTTGGGCCGCACGAAGTGGACATGGGTCTCAATCCAGGACTGGAGCTTTCGGTACTCCGGGGACTTCTTCACAACGTTCCCGTCCTGGGTCTCCTTTGCCAGGATGTCGGCAGGATCCATGTGCGCATACTGGGAGAGGTTCACCGACCAATAGATCTGGATGTTGGGCATCCGGCGCACCAGCTCATCGGAGATATACTTGGGGTTGCAGGCCATCTCATGCTGATAGGGCAGAAACATGATCTGGTTGTCTACCACCTTCCAGTTCGGCATGACGACGGCTCTTGCCCCGTCTCCGATCTTCCGGTCCAGCCAGATCATTCCCCGCTGAATATTCACACCGGTCCTGCGAAGGAGCTTTCCCTCCAGGATCACCGGTCCCACACTCTTTGCCTTTTTCCCGATTACGTCCGGCAGCAGCATTTTTTCCTCCCTGGTTGTTGTTGTCAAAGGCCGAAGGCGTTGGAGCTCTCCTTGGCCGTGATGATCGCCTTGAAGATGTAGAAGTCGATCGGTGTCGTGATCTTGATGTTCTCAGTCTTGCCCTCCACGGTGAAGAGGGGCTTTCCGTAGTAGCGGAACAGGTTTGCACTGTCAATGAAGTTGTTCTTTCCCTCATTGAGAGCACGGGTATGACACTCCAGGATCTCGCTTAAGTGGAAGGTCTGGGGCGCCTTTGCCAGCTCACACTGGGACCGGTCCAGGATGTTTCCCACCTCGCCGTTTTTCGAGTCCACAATGATGGTCTCGGTAGCCGGGGTGACCGTGATCGCGTTTCCCTTCTCCCGGGCGCAGGCGATGTTCTTCGTGATCGTCTCTGCGTCCACCAGGGGCCGCACCCCATCGTGGATCAGCACCACCGTGTGCTCCGGTTCCGGCACGGATTCGTAGATCTTCACGAGTCCGTGGTAGATGCTCTCCTGCCCGGTCGAGCCGCCGGGCACAATGGCCTGGACCTTGGTGATGTGAAACTTGTTGCACAGCTTCCACATCTTGGGAATGTAGGCCTCGAGGCAGGAGATCACGATGTTATCGATCTCATCGTGGTTCTCGAACTTCTCCAGCGTGTAGATGATGATCGGCTTGCCATACAGTTCCAGGAACTGCTTCGGCACCCCGTGGGTGTTCATGCGTTTTCCGGTGCCGCCTGCAAAGATCAGTGCTGTGTTCATGTTTCCCTGCCTTCCCCTCTGGAGAGCGCCGCTTCCCTTTCCTTCTCATTGAGGTAGAAGGGCGCAAAGTACACATGCTTTTCCCGCTCCCGCTGTTTCGGGATCTTCTTCCAGTTTCCGTACAACCGGGTCAGATACCGGTCCGCGTCCGCTGCAACCTGCATCGGCCTTCCCTCGTAGAGAACCGGCTTCGTGTCGACAAAGCCCTCCCGCAGGCATAGTTCTCCAAAGAAGTGTTTCTTCCCGGATGGCACGGTGACATAGGTGGAGTTCTCATCCCTGCAGCGCCCGTACCAGCGGTCGCAAACCCTCGTCCAGTGGTCCAGTGACCAGAAGGAGAGGCATCGCCCGATGCGGATCTTGGTTTGAAAGACCTTTTTGATCTCCTCGTTATCCGTCCCGTTCTCCCCGTTTTCAATGAGGTTCATGAGTGGTTCCCGGTCCCGGTAGAACTTCCTGCAGGACTGGGCAAAGCCAAGGGCCATGGAACCCGCGCCGTGGATCTTTCGAAGCACTGCGTTGTTGTAGGTGTTCTCGATGGGAAAGATGTCCACAAAGCAGCCGCACTCGGTGTTCCAGAAGTCCTCACGGGTCTTGACGCAGGTACCCTTTAATAGGACACGGGACAGCAAAAGCCCGTAGTTTTTGGTGGTCTTCGGCGTGTGAACCCAGTAGCGGTCCCCGTACTCCCTCTCGAAGATCTCCACAAACCGGTCATGGTCCCTGCGGGGCATGTTCAGATCGACGTCGTCGTCCCACGGAATAAAGCCCCCGTGGCGCACTGCCCCCAGGGCGGTGCCGCCACCGAGGTTGTAGCGGATTCCGTATCGCTCACACACATCCACGATGTCAGAGAGCATGCCGTTGAGTGTCTGCTGCAGCTCATGGAGCTGGGCATCCGAAAGCTCAATGGCATCCCGGGAGCGCAGGTGCTTGAAGACTTCAATCGTCGAGAGTTTCATCTTCCTGGTGTCATTCGTACTTCTTGTTCAAAAACTTGGCCTTCAGAAACCTGGCCGTCTTCCGCAGCCGGTTGATCTTCTCCGTGTAGAGATAGGGAAGGGTTTTGACTTCACTCTTTTTGAGATGGCCGGTGGCAAGCTGCTGTTCGACCCAGACGTTCAGAATCAGCTCCCCGACCCTGCCGGCGTACCGCCCCTGAAAAAAGGAGTACTTGTCCGTCGACACCCGCTTTTCCAGCGTGAACAGAATGTCAAAGAGCCATGTGCAGTACTCCGAAAAGAGCGTCCGCTCCAGTATCATCATGTTGAACATGTGGCCGGAGCGCCGGTGCATCACCCGGTCAAAAGCGTCCAGGTAGTCCGGGTACTTCTCTGCCAGGATCTGCCTGGTCTTGTCCAGATGCTCAATGTAGTGCGTGTGGGCATAGTGGGAGTAGAGCGTCTCAATCACGTAGTACTGCTTGCGCGGAAGAAACAGCTTGACTTGCCCAAGCTTTGGCAGGAGCTCTTCTTCCTTCAGGATCCTGTCCCAGGCCGTCCCCCTGCCGCGGCCCTTAAAGTGGCGCCGATAATGCACAAGGCCGATGTAGTCGGAGTTTAAGTGCTTCCAGGCCCAGTAGAGGCCTGTCAGCTCGCAAAAGCACGGATTTTTCTTTGAGATGTTGTCTCCGACATCATCCCTCGCAAAGCCAAGATCCTCCGACGTACACGCCGCCCCGATCTGGAGCGGCAGGTACATGGGGTCATCCGGCATCCGGTACTTCTTGTGGGAGGCCACAATGATCGTCACACGGTCCGTTCCCCCGCCCCGTCTTTGGCGGGTCGGCTCAGTTGCCCGCTGCTGTGCCATCGCCGGTACCTGCGGCGGCCTGGGCCGCGGCCGCATTTGCCTGCTCCTGGGCCTGCTGCGCCGCTACCGCCTGCTGCTGGGCAAGAACTGCCAGCTGGTTTGCCTGTTCCTGGGCCGCTGCCCTCTGCTCTTCCGTCAGGGTCTCATCCTGCGCCTGGAGCGCCGCCTGGGTGGCCGCCGCCTGATTCTGCGTGGCCGCCTGGTTCAGGCTGTCCGCCTGCTGCTGATACTGAGCCTGCTGGGCTGCGTAGTCCGTCGTGGTGCCGCTCGCCGCATCCTGCGTTCCATCCGTTGCAGTGCCAGTGGTGTCCGTCGTCCCTGTCGTATCCTGGGTGTCCGTGTCTGTTGTCGTGTTCTGGGGCACGTTCATCGCCTGCTCCACTTCCTCGTTTGCCGTCTGCTGCTGCAGATAGCTGCTGGAAGTGGTGCCAGTGCTGCTTCCTGTCGATGTCGAACCGGACGAAGAGGTCGCGGAATTCGCTGCTGCGGTGTCCGCCGCAGCCTTTGCAGCCTGAGCGTTCTGGGCATCTTCTGCCGTCACGCTCTCGTCGGAGACATATCCGGAGGTTCTCGAGGTATTGGTGTAGTCGGTGGCAGCGGTGCCGCCCTCCTCGTTCACCTGCTCCTCAGCCTCCTCATCGGTGATGCCGTAGAGCATCTCCTTCAGGATCTTTGCGTTGGCGTTAAAGTCCACCGCGTACATGGATCTGCCGTCCATGCCCTTCATGGAGCCATAGGTGCCGTCTACAGGGATCGTGATCTGCTGAATCTCCGCGCCCATAAAGACAGGTGCCAGGGTCAGAAGTTCTGCCACCTCAGTCTCCGAGAGGTCGGTCTGCACAAGCGGAATCACGGCGTCCAGGGTCGAGATCATCTCAGACGCGGAGAGCTTGGAGAGCTTTTCCGCTGCCGCCATGATGACCTTTCTCTGGCGCTGGACACGGTGCCAGTCATCGTCGATGTAACGGGTTCTCGCGTAGACCATGGCCGTCACGCCGTTTAAGTGGTTGACGCCGGCGGTCAGATCAAACTGCTCCTCGTCCTCCATACCGACGCCCTTGGCATAGCCTTCCGTGTAGGTACCCTCCGGGTTGTCCAGGTGGTTGGCCTCGGCCTCGGTCAAATCGATGTCCACGCCGCCGATGGCGTCGATGAGCTTGACCAGCGTGCGGATGTTGA
>JBJEYC010000405.1:0-6591 GCA_051886435.1 Lachnospiraceae bacterium | reverse complement strand
CAGGAATCCTCTGCCCTGGACACGCAGCACGAGATCCAGAAGGCGCAGGAGAAGCTCAACGGCGCGGTGATCCGCGCCGCCATGGACGGCACGGTGACCAGCGTCAGCGCACAGCCTGGACAGATGCCCGGCACCGACGCGGTGGTCATCAACGACCTGGAAACCATGAAAGTTGTCATTGAGGTGGAAGAGGGTCACATCGCGGATATCCAGACCGGACAGCGGGTATCCGTCAAGACCGACTCCACTGGGAATGAAGTCTTAAGCGGCAAGGTGACCTACACGGCGATCACGCCGACAACCGCAACGCCCACTGCCAGCGGTAGCAATTCCCAGGATACTGCTGTGAGCACCAGCACCAAGGCAACCTACCGGGTGGAGGTCACACTGGACTCCCCCAATGACCGGCTCCGCATCGGCATGACAGCCAATGTCACTTTCATTCTCGCATCCGCATCGGATGTGCTGGCGGTTCCTACCGCGGCAATCCAGACGGATGAGAACGGAAACAGCTATGTGAACGTGGCAGATCAGACGGCGCAGACAGGGACGGAAGAGGACACCTCCACAGAAGAGGCAGCGCCCGCAACCTTTGGAGAGCGGGTCACGAACTTCCTGAACCGTATCACCGGGAAGGAGAGCGCGCAGGATGCCTCCGCTGACATGACTTCCTATCCCACCCAGATGGTCCCCGTCACCACCGGCATCTCCGATGACTACTACACCGAGATCACGTCCGGGGATGTCAAAGAGGGAGACCTGGTGGAAGAGCCGGGCGGCAGCACCTCCGGCTCCTCGGATCTGTTGGAGGGTCTCTATGCAGCAGGATGAGGAGAAAAGAGCAGTCCAGGAGGGGATCACCATCACCGATCTGGATGATCTGATCCGGGAGGATACACCGGAAAAAGAGCCGGCAGCTGATGAGACGCCCACGGATCAGCCCCTCATCGACATGCGGGACATCGTCAAGCGATTTTACATCGGGACGGAGAATGAGCTGGAGGTGCTTCACGGCATCTCTCTCACTGTGCGTCAGGGCGAGTTCACCTCCATCGTCGGAGAGTCCGGCTCGGGAAAATCAACCCTGATGAATCTGATCGGACTTTTGGATCACCCAACATCCGGTACCTATCTCCTGGAGGGAGAGGACACGGGGGCGATGGACGACGACACGCTCTCCTCTGTGCGGGGACAGCAGATCGGCTTTGTCTTTCAGACCTACAACTTGATTCCACGTATGAGCGCCCTGAAAAACGTGGAGGTGCCGATGCTCTATGCCAGGGTCCCTCAGGCGGAGCGCACCGAGCGGGCAAGACAGCTCCTTGAACTTGTCGGAATGAAAGAGCGGATGCTTCACACCCCGGATGAGCTCTCCGGCGGACAGAAACAGCGGGTCGCCATCGCGCGGGCGATGGCAAATGATCCCGCCCTGATCCTCGCCGATGAGCCTACGGGCGCTCTGGATTCGGCGACCGGACACATGATCATGGATCTGTTTCACAAGCTCCACGACGATGAGCACCGGACGATTGTGCTCATCACGCACTCCGCCGCCCTCGCGGAGGAGACGCCACGGATTCTGACCCTCTCCGACGGCAGAATCATCGCAGAAAGGAGGGGAACCCGATGCTGATGGAAAACATCCGCCTTGCGGCGGCATCGATGGCGGCCAACAAGCTCCGCACCTTCCTGACGATGCTGGGCATCATCATCGGCATCGCCTCGGTGATCGCGATCATGACGGTGGGCAACTCCCAGATGGCGGAGAACCGCAAGCAGAACTCGATGTTCGGCATCGACAACGTCTCCGTCTACGTGTATTTTCAGGACGACGGAAGCGACCCCAACATCGACTACACCAAGCACATCCCCGAGTTCAAGCAGGATGTGCTCGCCGGCATGTGCGAGGCCTTTGCGGACGAGATCGAGGGGATCTCTGTGCAGAGCAATTATTCCTTTTCCGGAAAGGCCGTAGTCTCCGGAAAAGACCCGGACAAGTATTACGCCAACGTGAATCTTTCCGGCGTCAATCCCGGGTACTTCACCGTAAACAACACCTCGATTACTCTGCAGAAAGGCCGGATCTTCCAGGCAAATGAGACCACAGCGGATTCCTACGTCTGCCTGGTATCGGATCTTCTGGTGAACAACCTCTTTGACGGGGACATGGACAGAGCTCTGGGGCAGAAGATCACGGTGAACCTCTCGGACACCGGAACAACAAACGACTACACGATCATCGGAGTCTACTCATCGAGCGACTACAGCCAGATGTTCTCCCAGGGCGGAGTCACGGACATGAAGGACATCCAGAGCAGCGTCTTCATTCCCTATCTGAACATGGAAGCTCAGGGCGCTGCCTACGACCAGAGCCAGGGGTATACCTCACAGACGGGACGGATCCAGTACTTTGACCTGCGCTGCACGTCAGGCACCGATGTGTCGGACTTTTCCACCCAGCTGCAGAGCTATCTCCAGGCCCAGTTTGATGCCGACTCCGGTTTTGTCGTCAACTGCTACAACAACGCGGAATGGATCAAGCAGGAAGAGGAAAACATGAGAAAACAGACGCTGACGATCACGATGATCGGGGCCATCGCCCTGCTTGTCGGCGGAATCGGCGTCATGAACATCATGACGGTCTCCATCACAGAGCGCACCAGAGAGATCGGGACAAGAAAGGCCCTGGGGGCCAAGAACCGGGAGATCCGGGCCCAATTTATCACGGAGGCGATTCTGATCAGCCTCCTGGGCGGTCTGATCGGTATGATCGCCGGAGTGGTGACCGGTGTGGTGGTCTGCCGGCTGGTGCAGCACATCGATGTTGTGCTGGATCCGCGGACAATATTGATCTCCTTCGGCCTGACCTTTGCCGTCGGTGTGTTCTTTGGCTACTATCCCGCAAACCGGGCTGCCAGGATGGATCCCATCGAGGCGCTCCGGTACGAGTAGGAGGAAGGAAAGATGAAAAGACGATTACTGACAGCGCTGCTGTCCCTGGCTCTTGCAGGCGGATTGCTTTTTGTAAAGCCCGAAGCGGTGCAGGCAGCCTCCCTGAAGGTGACTGGCGCTACGGCTAACGTGCCGGAGAGCATTCCACTTACAGCCGAAAGCGCTGTTCTCTACGACATGAACAGGAAGCAGGTCTGCGCGCAGAAGAATCCGACGGCTCGGATGGAGCCAGGAGATCTCGCGCGTCTATGTGCACTGCTTGTTGCCTGCGAGAACATCTACAGCCCGGCGGACCGGGTGACGATCACCAAAGATCTGCAGGATGCGGTTCGTGCCCAGGGCGGGACAAACCTGTTCAAGCCGGGAGAGTCCGTCTCGGTGCAGGATCTGTACTACGCCACGGCCCTGACCGGAGCGGATGACGCGGTGCTCGCCCTTGGACGAAAAGCCGCAGGGAGTGATGCGGTGTTTGCACTTCTTCTCAACCGGAAAGCAAACCAGTTGGGACTGCATAACACGTATTTCGCCAATGCAGCCGGGATTCCGGGACAGGGTTCCTATATCAGCGCTGAGGATGCTGTGATCCTGACGCAGGCTCTTCTTGCCAACAAGACTGCCTGCAGCGTACTGCTTGCCGACAATTGGACCATCGGCGCCACCGCACAGCATCCGGATGGAATTCAGATTGGAACCAACTACAAGATGGGCATGAACCTGATGCCGGTTCCCGGCATGGACACCTTTGGTGACAGCTTTACCGCAGGAGGAACCTATGGCGCTCTCTCGATGTTCACCTCCTGGACCGGAAAGCCGTACCTGTGCGTGACGCTCGGGAGCGACAGCTACGAGGAGAGCATCAACGACCAGGCAAATCTGTTTCTCTCCTACATTCCGGGGACCTGACGATGGACAAGGTGCTGACCTATGAAGTGAAGGAGGAGGACATGGCAGACACCGCAGGCGGTGTCGTCTCCCTCCTTCTCAAAAACCACCTGCACGTGACAGGACACGAGATCTCCCGGGCCAAGTTTGCCCCCGGAGGCATCACCGCCTCCGGGCGGCCGATCCGGGTCTCGGAGCGGGCCAAGGTCGGGGATGTGATCCGGGTGACCCTGCCCGAAACACAGGACGGGACAAGGATCCTGCCGGAGGATGCGCCGATCGACATCCTGTATGAAGATGAGGACCTGATTGCGCTGAACAAGAAGGCAGGAGAGGTGGTGCATCCGTCCCCTGGCCACTACACTGGGACGCTCGCAAACTTTGTGGCAGGATACTTCCAGAAGGAAGGGATCGCCACGGCGCCCAGGATCACCGGGCGCCTTGACAAGGAGACAAGCGGTGTCATCCTCTTTGCGAAAAACCGGGCTGCCGCGGCAAGGCTGATTCGGGAGCGGAATCAAAATGAGTCCGGCAGAACCTATTTTGCCCTGGTGGAGGGGACGTTTCCGGAAAGTGAGCGGGAGGGGGTGCTTACGGGAAACATGGAGAAGGCGCCGGATGTGCTGATGCTGCGGAGAATGACAGAGTCTGGCGGTGTTCCCGCGAAAACCCGTTATCGCGTGATTGAGGAGTCCACCAAGCCATGGGAAGATGATGGAGGGCGGGAAATTCCCGGCGCGTCTCTTCTTTCTGTGACGATCGACACGGGAAGAACCCACCAGATCCGCCTCCACATGGCATCCGTCGGTCATCCCATCGTCCACGACACCCTCTACGGGTTCGGGGCGGTGCAGGAGGGGCATGTCATGAGCATGCCGGACGGGACGAGAAGGGCTCTTCTCCACGCGGGGATCATGACCTTCACCCAGCCCTTTACCGGCAGGAGGCTTTCGCTTCACGCGCCGATCCCTGAGGATTTCGCCGCAGTGTTAGCAATGGCAGGCCTTCCCGTCCCCAATGTTTGAATCCGTGTATACAGTGCGTACAATATTATGAATATTTCGTCTGGGGCGCCTCTGCCTTGACAACTGCCAAGAATAGCGGATAAAATATGGCTAATTATTTCGTAAAGGCGACTGCTCCTTACGTGTCCTTTGAAGTAGGAATGGAGAATCAATCTCAGGCTGATTAGAATGGTGCAATGGTGCAGGTATTTCCCGGACCAATGCATCTTTTTTTGTGTGCTTTATGCGGCTAAAGTGATAAAGCACGAAATTTTTCAAGGTCAGGTCTCAGTGAATCTCCCACCAAATCCCATTTCCACTTCAGATCATAAAGGACTTCCAAAAGGCTTTTTGCGGCAAGATGCCGCCTGAGCATAGAAACACATCGAAAAGAGAGGAAAAGAAATGGCCAAGTACATCGTCAAGAGAGTCATACTCGCGATCATCACCCTGTTTCTGATCTGCTTCATCACCTTCTTCCTCATGAACGCCATCCCTGGCGGCCCCTTCAACGGAGAGAAGGCGAAATCGGAGGCAGTGCTGGCAGCTCTGAATGCGAAGTACGGACTCGACAAGCCTGTGGGCATCCAGTTTATCAACTACATGAAGAACCTTCTTCATGGCGACTTCGGTGTCTCCTTAAAGACCCAGCGCGACATCGCCACCACGATCCGGGAGTCCTTCAAGGTCTCCGCCAAGATCGGAGGCATCGCGATCATCGTCGCCCTGATCTGCGGCATCGTCCTTGGCGCAGTGGCAGCACTGAACCGCAACAAGTGGCCTGACCACGTGATCATCTTCTTCGTGACACTGTTCACGGCCATGCCTTCCTTCGTGGCGGCTTCCTTCCTGCTTCTGATCTTCTGCATCCAGCTCCAGTGGGTGCCGGTCTGGAGCACGGAGCATCCTTCCTACGTCCTGCCGGTCATCGCCCTGTCCCTCTCGCCAATGGCCTACATCACGAGACTGACAAAGACCTCCATGCTGGATGTCCTGGGTCAGGACTACATCCGCACCGCACGTGCCAAGGGTGTTCGTCCCATCAAAGTCATCTTTGTGCACGCACTGCGCAATGCTCTGATCCCGGTCATCACTTATGTGGGACCGCTCACCGCCTCGATCCTCACCGGTTCCCTGGTTGTGGAGAAGATCTTCACGATCGGCGGCCTCGGATCCAAGTTCGTGGACTCCATCACGAACCGTGACTATCCGATGATCATGGGTACGACGATCTTTCTGGCCTTCATTATGGTCCTGATGAACCTGCTCAGCGACCTCGTGTACAAGCTGGTGGATCCGAGAATTCAGCTGGACTAAAGAAGGAGGAAAACAATGAGCGAGAATTACAACATCCCGGCACCGAAGAAGCATCCTTTGAGCCTCCAGATCGATCCGGCACTTTTTGAGAAAGCAACCGATGAGGAGAAGAAGCAGACCGATGTGATGGCCGAGTCCACCACCTTCTTCAAAGACGGTATGAGAAGACTTCGGAAGAACCCGCTGGCGGTGTTCTCCTTCTGGGTCCTCGTCGTTCTGATCCTGATTATGCTCTTTGCCCCTATGGTGGTTCCCTACAGCTATGAGGAGATCATCACCGTTGAGGGTGTGCGTGACAAGGGTGCAGCAAACCTTGCTCCTTTCCAGTACTCCGAGCGTGAGCAGGCCTACATGGAAAAGTACAACGTTAGGATCTTCCCTCACATCATGGGAACAGATGAGCTCTGCCGTGACTACTTCATCCGTGTGGTCTATG
>JBJEYC010000404.1:0-6622 GCA_051886435.1 Lachnospiraceae bacterium | reverse complement strand
TGATGCCGATGACAGCGAGCAGCACGCAGATGCCCTCGGAGTGGAAGGTGCCGTTTGCAATGCTCTGCGGGAAGGAGTAGAGCGTGACCAGGGTGGAGCCATCCACCACGATGTGAGCGTTCTGCAGACCGATGAAGCAGATGAACAGGCCGATACCGACGGAGACGGCCAGCTTCAGGGTTGCAGGAATCGCGTTGAAGATTGCCTCACGGACACTGGTCAGGGACAGGACGATGAAGATCACGCCTTCCACGAAGACAGCGGTCAGTGCCTGCTCCCAGGTGTAGCCCATGGTGCCGCAGACCGTGTAGGCGAAGTAGGCGTTGAGGCCCAGGCCTGCCGACAGCACGAAGGGCAGGTTGGCGAACATCGCCATACAGAAGGAGGCGATTGCCGAGGCAAGAGCCGTCGCCGTGAAGACGGCGCCCTGGTCCATGCCGGAGGCCGACAAGATGGACGGGTTCAGGGCGAGGATGTACGCCATCGTCATGAACGTCGTCAGGCCCGCAATCACCTCCGTGCGGACCGTGGTCCCGTGTTCCTTTAGCTTAAACAATTTTTCCATGTTCCCCTCCTCATTGGGAATGAGACTGCCTGAAACGGTCAGGCACCGAAACGCTGCTTTATGCTTCCATGGCAAAGAGCGCGGCGCCGAGGGCGCCGCAGATCTGTGCCTTGTCGCTGACAATCAGGGGCTCGCCGAGCTTCTCCCCCAGGGCCTTGACAACGCCGGCGTTTTTCGCAACGCCGCCGGTCATCATGAAGGGCCCCCGGCCGTGGACCCTTGCCGCAAGGAGCGCCGTCTTGGACGCAACGGACTTGTCGAGGCCGTGGACAATGTCGTCGGTGCTCTTGTTCTGGGCGATCAGGGAGACCACCTCAGACTCGGCAAACACCGTGCAGGTCGAGGAGATCGTGATGTCCTCCCCATAGGTGAGGCCCCGGCCGGACATCTCGTCCAGGTTCATCTCGAGGGTTCTTGCCATCATGTCCAGAAACCGCCCCGTGCCCGCCGCGCACTTGTCGTTCATGACAAAGTTCTCGACGTTTCCCTTTTCATCCAGGGCGATGACCTTGGAGTCCTGTCCGCCGATGTCGATGACACAGCGCACCGAGGGGTCCAGGAACCTTGCGCCCTTGGCGTGGCAGGTGATCTCCGTGATGGAGCGGCTCCCCGTCTCGATGGCGGCGCGGCCATAGCCGGTTGCCACCGTGGCGGCCAGATCCTCTTTCTGAAGGCCCGCCTTCTCGAGTGCCTCCTGCAGCGCCTTGTCGGCGCTGCCGCCGGCCCCGGCCCCGGTGGGCCGGATGACATAGGTCACGATATTCTTATCGGCGTCCAGGATCACCACATCCGTGGAAGCGGATCCCGAGTCGATCCCCGCATAGTACTTTCCCGCAGGATGTTCCTGCATCGAATGTTCCTCCTTCGGTTTCCGGAACCGGTCCGCAAAGATCTCCGGGGTGTCCCGGTATCTTGTCAGGATCTCCTCCGCAAAGGCGTCAAACCTGGTAGCCAGCTGGCCGCTGGCACTCATCGTGTAGTCGGTCTCGAACTTTAAGATCGGGACCGCCGCGTGGTCCTTCACATCCGCGTACTCAAAGCTGTAGAAGTCGCAGAAGCGGACCGTGTGGTAGAGGATGCCTTTTAAGTTGGGATCCGCAAAGAGGCGCTTTCTACCCTGGGCGTCCTGCATCCGCATGCAGGGGATCTGCCGCAAAAGCTCTCCCGCGTACCAGGTAAAGAGGGCCTTCTCATCCTGCAGGACGTTTTCTTCCGGGAGAGCCTCCCCGAAGGTGCGCCCCGCGGCGCAGGTCGCGTTCTGCACGGGAAGCGGCATCGAGCGCACCGCCAGCATGTGAAGCTCCCGCCCGGCCTTGCCCCCAAGGAGGGCAAGATACGGTCTTTGGGGCTTTACCTGCTGCGTGTGGCTCACCTGCACGGCAGCCGCAAACTTTTTCACATCAAACCGGTTCCCGCTGTAGGCCTCATAGGCCTGTTTCAGGGCGAGGAGCTGCCCGGCGTAGAGGTCCACAGCGCAGTCCCCGTCATCCCGGGGAAGATCCAGGAAGTAGAGGAATTTCAGCTTGGGAAGGGCTCCCGCCTCCTTCTTTGCCTCAATGACATCCGCAACGCTCCGGATCGTGTCGCAGCAGTTGGTGAGAACCAGCTCCTCCACCTCGCCCGCAAGGACGCGGTCCAAAAGGGACTTGCCAAAGCCGCAGATGTTGCTGCCAAGAAGGGCCACCGAGTCCCCAAAGGACTCCGGCATGGAGGAGAGGTAGGAGGTCTCTGCCCCCATGGCGGAAAGGAGCTCTAAGGGTGCGTACCGGCACATGTAGTGAACGCAGTGAGGTGTTTCGCTCATGCCATCGCCTCCTTCCGGTCCAGCATCTCCAGAAAGGCGCCGATTCTCGTTGCGATCTGGCCCTCCCCCTCCTTGGACTTGTCGCACCCGTCGCCGTCGATGACGAGCGTGGGAAAGCCGGCCGCCTCGAACTGCTGCCGTCCCAGCTCCGCAATGCCCAGGGTGTGCTTGCAGCCCCAGTGGTTGAACCAGATGACGCCGTCCGCCTTCGCGTCCCTGGCATTTTCGATTCCCTTTTCGATCCGCCGCCTGCTGGGGCCGTTCATCGCGTTGGTGACGAGGCGCTTTGCCATCGCCCGGTAGGGATTGGACGGGTCAAAGTCCGAAAAGCAGACCTGGGAGAGCTCATCCCCCACGATCTGGGCGGACTCATTGAACAAAAACCGATCCTTCACGGCCTGTGAGTAGAACGGGATCGTGTGCATCCAGTAGATGTGCTTTCCCTTCTTCGCCTGTGCGTTCCCCGCATCCTGCAGGGCCATCTCCACGTAGTGCTCCTCTTCCTCTGTCCCTAAGAGGAGATTTGCCGTGAGGGCCGAGTAGAACGGCGTCACAAGGTCCGTGGGGACGTACCGGTCGGCCTTTTTCTGCTGCACCTTCCGGAAGGTCTCGAGAGAGGTTTTGGATCTTGCCACCCGCTCACAGAGGGCGGACTCGGAGATGGTCTTTCCGGTTGCCTTCTCGAGGAAGGTCTTGAGCTCCCGCATCTGCCGCTCCACGTAGGTGACGGATGCCTCGCTCACGTCCATCGGGACCTCCAGGTAGAAGGCCGGGACCTGATAGAACTCCGCCATCTTCCGGAAGGTCAGAAGGTTTGCGTCACAGGTGACGTTGGTGTAGACGATGCACCTGGGCGCCCGAAGAAGGCCCGCCTCTGCCGCGCCAAGGAAGGTCCTGTGGTAGCTGCAGAGGGTATCGGAGATGCCCTCCTCCTCTGCCCGCTCCAGACATGCCCCCTCGCAGAAGGAGGCGGAGAGGTAGCAGGAGAAGGCCTCTGCACTGTAGGGCACGAGCTCCACCTCCTGCATCATCTCACAGGGAACAAAAATGGAGACCATGGCGCTCTCCTCCGGATGCCGGAGGGGCGCAAGCATGGTCCCCATCATCAGCTGCTGCAGATACCGGTCGGCGGGCGCAAGCTCCTTGTGCGGGGCAATATGGAAGAGGACATTCTCCGCTTCCCAGCCCGCACGAAGCCACCCCCGCGCTTTTCTCGGATCCCCGGCAAGCCGGCTCTCCACGATCTGTCCCAGTTTCTCTGCTGCGCTCATCGATACCCCTCAAACACTTTCTTCCCTTCAGCTTACGTTTTGCGGTTGGAAATTGCAACATCAACTCGTGCAACAGATTTCAAATTCTGCCCAAAGTTTCCGAGGGTTACGACCTCCCGGCCAGGATCCTGGAAAGCGCTTTTGCAAGGACAGAAGCCGCTTTTTCGTGGGAAGGGCGGCCCGGGTGCTGCCTTGCGCCATACTCTCCCTCAAGGGTATTTGGCAGGGAGAGATAGGTGACGTGATTGTCCCCGGTTTCCTGCTGATACGCAGCGATGGCATCCCGCACAGGTTCTCCCATTCCCTCGCCCAGCATGCCAAGGGCCCAGACGATCTCAGCTGTCTCATTGTGCGCCCGGATGTCTCTCAGAAAGGAGATGACGCTCTTTCGGAATCCCGAAAGCAGGTCTTCTTCCGGCAGGAACCCGCCCTGCCAGGCATTCCAGTCGTTGGAGCCAAGGTTCACCACGACGGCATCCGGCCGGAACTTTGCAAAGTCCCACGGCTCTCCCACGCCCGCCGCTTCATTTTCCGGACCCGCAAGGAGACCGCAGACTGCATCGTAATACAGAGGAAGCGCATGCCTCTGGTTTCCGTCAAAGGAGCAGAAGGCACCCCAGCCGCTCGAGGAGAGGACGTGATAGGAAGCACCCAAAAGGTCCGCCGTCATGCGGGCGTAGTTGTCATAGCTGTCAAAGACAAAGGACTTCCACTCGTTCTCTGTCACGGCGCCGCATCCGCCCTCCCCGGAGGTGATGGAGTCCCCGATAAACTCGAGATTCCAGCGGTGCTTCGGGAGCGGCGCAAAGCGCCCATTCACCGACAGGCTCTCCAGAGTGAGGATCGAGGGATCCTCCTCCGGCATCGCCTGGGTGTCCCGGCGAATGGAAAATGTCCTTGTGACAGACGGATCCAGATTTCTTGCAAGAGTCAGAGTCTGGGTGCCCTTTTGCAGCATCACCCGCTGAATCCTTGCCCCGTCGATAAGGACGTCCACAAAGATCTCGTTGTCCTCATAGGAGGAAGTGAGCTCGCAGGACACCTCTTCTGCCGCCGCGGCAAACTCGATGCCGGAGGCTGTCCAGAAAAAGGAGAAGGGGCGGGACTTCGATGTTCTTCCGAGAATCCGGAGAGCCCCGGAGGATACCAGTTCGGAGAGTACCTCTCCCTGGTATTTCATTCTTCCACCTCCCGGATCCGGATGATCCTGGCATCGAGATCGTGGACTTTGTGGGCGAGAGGATACCCCGCCTGCATCAGGATGTCTCCGGGGAAAATTCTTCCCTCCACCTCATAGCGGGCATCGGGGCGAAGGCCCTGGAGATAGAGCCTTGTCGATTTCTCGTTTGGCTGCGTTAAGACCTGCACCGCAAGCACAAAGGCGTCTTTCCCGTCCTTTGCTGCGATCTCCACCGCATCGAGCCAGCCGGTCTCCCGATAGGAGGCGATACGATAGTAGTCCCCGGTCTCCTCCATCTGCTGCAGTTCCCGGTACTCTGCAATCTGCTCCGGGATCTTTGCAAGGTCCTCTTCGGAGAGCTTCGTGAGATCGAGCTCATAGCCGAAGGTCCCCATCATCGCGCACTTTGCCCGGGTGTCGAGATCGCTGACCCGGGAGGTGATGCCGTAGGGCGATGCCCCCACGTGGGCCCCCATGGTGGAGACCGGATACACCAGCTCCGTGCCCTCCTGGATCTTTAGGCGCTCTGCCGGATCCATGTCGTCGGAGCACCAGATCTGGGGGCTGTAGTAGAGCATGCCGGCGTCAAACCGGGAGCCGCCCCCGGCGCAGTTCTCAAGGAGCAGATCCGGAAATTCCGCAAGGAGCTTTTCCTGCATCCGATACACCGCGAGGATGTGCCGGTGGGCGATCTCCCCCTGGCGCTCCGGGGGAAGGGCAGCACTCCCGAGATCTGCGAGCGGCCGGTTCATATCCCACTTGATGTAGTCGATTTTAGACCTTCGGACCATCTCCAGGATGGCGTTTGTCAGGTACGCCTCGCAGTCTGGATTCGAGAGGTCCGCGATCCACTGATCCCTGCAGAGGGTCGGGGTTCTGCCGGCAACCTTCAGACACCAGTCGGGGTGCTTTTCATAGAGCTCCGAGGCCTTCGAGATGCTCTCCGGCTCGAACCAGAGCCCCGCAAGAAGGCCCATCCCGTGGAGCTTTTCCACAAAGGCAGGGAACCCATCCGGGAACTTCTTCCGGTTCTCGAACCAGTCACCGAGGCATCCGGAGTCCGTGTCCCGATGGGTGCCAAACCAGCCGTCGTCCGTGACCAGCATGTCGATGCCGGCCTTTTTGGCCGCGGCAGCGATGGAAAGGAGCTTCTGTTCATCAAAGTCGAAGTAGGTCGCCTCCCAGTTGTTGACAAGGACCGGGCGCTTTGCAAAGCGGTACTTCGAGCGGATGAGGTGCTGCCGGATGAGATCGTGGTACGTCCGGGAAAGAGTACCAATCCCGGTGCCGGACCAGGAAAGAAGCGCCTCCGGCGCCTGGAAAGTCTCCCCCGGGGCTAGGTGCCATGTAAAACGCTCCGGGTGGATGCCGAGCACCGCCCGGATGCTGCCGAACTGGGTCTTCTGCACCTTTGCAAGGAAGTTTCCGGAATAGACTAGGACAAAGCCATAGACGCTCCCCTGCCTCTCGTTTGCGCTGCGGTCCGCGAGGAAGAAGAACGGGTTGGCGTCGTGCCCGGGGATGCCCCGGATTGATCCCGCCTCCATGCCGCCATATCCGACCGGCCGCCGCTCGATCTCATGCTCTCTTGCCCAGGCGCCCTGCAGGGTGATCATGTCGTAGTCCCCCGCGGGAAGGTCCAGAGAGAAGGAAAGGCAGCGGAGAAGCTCCACCGGGGCCTTCCCGTTGTTGGTGATACGCGCGCTCCTTGTGATGACATCCACATCGTCAAAGACGCCGTACTGCAGGGTCACCGCAAGGTCCAGCACCGGGTCCGCAAGGTCCACCTCCAGCGTGGAAAC
>JBJEYC010000403.1:0-6692 GCA_051886435.1 Lachnospiraceae bacterium | reverse complement strand
AACTGTTTCCACTGCAGTGTCTGTTGCACTTGCAGCTGAGCAGGGCAAGTTCTGAATCAATCATAAATTTTCCTGATCCATTGACAGAGGTCATGGCTCCGAAAGGAGCTGTGGCCTCTGTTTTTTGTTAACCGGAAAAGGAGAGGCGCTGCTCTGAGGAAAAACATTCCGCTGCGTCCACGGATATTTTGATTTCTGTTCCAATTCCTGAATGTTGACACAGTGTCAGAACTGTGCTAAGGTTAGATCACTGACACAGTGTCAGATCTTGACGAGCTATTGCTCATGGCAGTGCACACGGCAGCTGTAGAATGCGGACTGCCGATGGAAGGAGAATTTACAATGAAGAAGAATATCGGAGCACAGTTGGCACTTTATCCGTCACCGCTGATTGTCGTCGGCGCCATGGTGGATGGGAAACCGAACTGGACCCTTGTGGCCCACGCCGGCACGGTTGCACACAGTCATCTGATGCTGTCCATGATGCAGGCGCACTACACCAATCGGGGCATCCGCGAGACGAAGATGGTGTCTGTCAATGTCATAGATGCATCCTGGTTGAAGGATGCGGACAGGATGGGCGTGGTTTCCGGAAATAAGGTGGACAAGTCAGATGCGTTTGCCTGGACCATCGGTGATAACGGGGCACCGCTCATCGATGAGGCGAAGCTGTCGATCGAGTGTCAGGTGGATGGCGATGAGGTTCGGGAAGGATTCGACAATTTCTTTTGCAAAATCCTTGCGACGTACGCAGATGAGAGTATTCTCAATGACAAAGGGAAAATCGACTATCATGTTTTTAAGCCGGTCCTCTTTGAATTCCCAACCTATGAATATTTTTTGACTGGTGAAAAAGCAGGAGACTGCGGACAAATGAACAGGAGTGAACAACAATGAAGATTTTGGTACTGGAGAGCAGCGGAAACAAAAAGGGATCCTCCAACATGCTTGCGGAGGCTTTTATTCGCGGCGCAGAGGAAAACCACAATGAGGTCACTGTCTACGATGTTCGCCGACACGACATCAGACCATGTCTTGGCTGCAATGCCTGTGAGATGAATGGCCCCTGCGTACTGAAGGATGATTACGAGCGGGAACTGAAGGGCCTGATCCGGGACGCGGACATGCTGGTCTTTGCGATGCCCGTGTACTACTACAACTGGCCTGCGCAGCTGAAAACCGTCATTGACCGCTTCTACAGCTTTACAATGGAGCTGACCAGTATGAAAAAGAAGACGGCCCTTCTCACTGTAGCATGGGATGATACGGATTCCGTCTTTGACATTGTAATCGCATACTACCGCAGAATCTGTGAGTACATGCAGTTCCGCGACTGCGGCATGGTGATCGGGAAGGGCTGCGGAACTCCATCGATGACACGTGCGAGCGGGTATCCGGAAAAGGCCTACGAGCTGGGTAGGAGCATCAGATGAGAGGCTGAAATATGCAATGATGCAGCTGCCATAAATTGCGCTCGGTACACCGGCACGTGAGATCAAAAAGCCGGAGAGTGGGGAATCCTGCATTCCGGTTTTCACGATGGAAGTCTGAAACAAAAGGAGACAGAAATGGAATACGCCAAACTTGGAAATACCGATATCGAAGTCTCAAAACTCTGCGTCGGCTGTATGTCCTTCGGAAAGGCGGGTACCATGCATGACTGGACGCTCGATGAACATCAGACAGAGGAAATCGTTCGGCATGCACTGGATCTAGGCATCAATTTTTTTGATACCGCAAATGGGTACAGCGCAGGCACCTCGGAGGAGTATCTCGGGCGGGCGTTGAAAAACAATATCTCACGGGAGCGCGTTGTGATCGCTTCCAAGGTATATTTCAACAAGGGACGGTTATCCCGGAAAGCAATTATGCGGGAGATCGACGGGTCGCTCAAAAGGCTGGGGACGGACTATCTTGATCTGTACATCATCCATCGTTTTGACTACGACACGCCCATCGACGCGACCATGGAGGCATTGAATGATCTGGTCAAAGCCGGCAAGGTGCGGGCGATCGGCGCCTCAGCCATGTACGGTTACCAGTTTTACAACATGCAGCTGTGTGCGCGTGACCACGGGTGGGCGCAGTTCCAGACAATGGAGAACCACTACAACCTGATCTACCGGGAGGATGAGCGGGAGTTAATCCCGATCTGCCGACAGATGAACGTCTCGCTGATGCCTTACAGCCCCCTGGCAGGAGGACATCTGACCAGAAACAGTTGGGCAGGAACGACGCTGCGTGCAAAGACGGATCGGGTGGCGATGGGAAAGTATGACCGCATGGAAAAGTACGACATTGAGATTGTTCATCGGGTGCATGAGCTGGCAGAAAGACATGGGGGAAAGATGTCCCAGATTGCAATCGCCTGGGAGTGGGCAAAGGGTGTCACCGCGCCGATCATCGGGGCGACAAAAGCGGGGTATCTGGACGATGCCAAAGATGCACTCCGGATTTCTCTGACAAAAGAGGAGATCGCCTATCTGGAAGCCCCCTATGTACCGCATCCGATTGTCGGCGCCATTGACCACAATCCGCCCCAGGGGGTTGTGCTTTTGGATGAGGTGAAGGTATAACATAATATCCGGTCAGAAACGCGCAGCCTGTGATGAAATGGGCTGCGCCCGGAGACTTTCCTGCCGAGACAAAATCAAGGAGATCTGTTATGCCGAAAGAAAACGAAAATCTGGTAAAGAGAAGAAAAAGCGAAATCCTGGAAGCCTGTGGGAAACTTTATGAGCGCATGGGATACCAGGAGATCACGATTCGGGATATCAGCAGGGAAACCTCCATGTCCCGTCCTTCCATCTACAATTATTTTGAGACAAAGGAGGAGATCTTTCTGGCGCTGCTCACGGAGGAATACAAGAAGTGGACCGAGGATCTTGAAACTCTTTTGGACAGCTGCAAAGAGATCTCTGCAGACGAGCTGGCCCGGCGCCTTGCCGATACGCTGACGCCGCGGATCATCCTTCTGAAGATCTCTGCCATGAACCTGTACGAGATCGAAACAAACAGCCGGTTTGAAAACCTGGTTGATTATAAAGAGGCCTTCAAGAAATCCGTGACCGTGTTCGAGAAGGTCTTACGCAAATTCATACCTGGCATCCCGGATGATCGCGTCAAAGAGATCCGTTACGCTTTCTTTCCGTTTATGTACGGGATTTACCCCTACGTGTATCCATCAAAGGAACAGATGCGGGCGATGGACCAGGTGAAGATCCCCTATGAGAGAACAACGATCGCAGATCTCACCTACCACTTTTTCCGCCAGGTGCTGCGATAAGAAAAGCGTGTGTACAGAGAGATTTTTGACTGACTTTGTGTGCATCCTGGCAACTCTGACGAATCGCAGTTTCTGTTCATTGACCTTATGGGTTTCGAATGATACAGTTTTGCCATGCAGGTTCTTCCTGATGAAGCACAGGCTCCGGGGGAAGACCAACAGGGAACAGGGTGCGAATCCCTGACAGTGCCGCTACTGTGTGGAGCGAATGCTCCGAGCCAGATACCTGCCTGCATGCTGGCACAGCGTTTCTTCGGGATCAGAGAAAACGTGCTGTATGATTCTGGAGAACTGCCATCCGGCGGGAGTATACCCTCCCATCGGATGGTTTTTCATGTCCGGAAACCGGGACAAGGAGGAAAACTTATGAAAAAGAAATGGCTTGGGTGTATTCTGGCGGCTGCCATGACGGCAGCGTCGCTGGCGGGCTGCGGATCAGGCTCAGAAGGGTCAGCAACGACTGCCACTGAGGCTGCCACAGCTGCACAGACACAGGCAGCAGCGGCGGTGACCACCGAGGCAGCGGCAGAGACAGTCACAGAGGCAGCTGCAGAGACCACTGAGGCTGCGGCAGAGGATGGACTTCCCACACAGGATCTCTCGGGAAATGACATCACAGTGCCGGAAGATGTCACGAAGATCGTCTCCATGGCTCCTTCGGTCACAAGACTTCTGATCGATCTGGGGCTCTCCGACGAGATCATCGCGGTGGACACCAATTCGGAGGAGTACTACGGGGATGAGCTCCCTGCCGACCTTCCCACCTATGACATGATGCAGCCCGACAATGAGTCCATTGTTGCACTTGCACCCGATATCGTCTTCACTTCCGGAATGAGCAGTTCCGGCGGCACCGATGTTTATGCTTCTGTGCGGGCAGCGGGTATCTGCACCGCAGACATCCCCAGCGCTTCCTCTCTGCAGGAGATTGAGGACAGCATCACTTTCGTTGGTGCATGCACCGGCACAAAGGAGCAGGCAGAGGAGATTAACAGCGATTTTGAAACCGCTGTGTCCGACATCAAGGACATCGGCGACGCAATCCCGGAGGATGAGAAAAAGACCGTGCTTTATGAGATCACCACACCCACCTCGGATTCTCCGACGATTTATTCCGCTGGAAAGGATACTTACATCACGGAGGCAATCACGGATATCGGAGCGACAAGTCTGACGGCAGATCAGGAGGACGCATGGCCGTCCATTTCTGAGGAAGCAGCGATCGCGATGAACCCGGATGTCATCCTGACGACCGATAACTACACCGAGGATGTGGTGAACACGCTCCTTAACCTGACTGGCTGGGAAAACGTCACCGCGGTACAGAACAAAGATGTCTACTACATCGATGCAAATCTTCTGAATCAGCCCAACCAGCACGTGATCAGCGCGATGGTCGAGATGGCAAAGGACATCTATCCGGATGCCTATGCAGATCTGGAGGATCCTTTTGCGCAGTGAGCGCAAAACGAAAAAGAGGAGAACAGGATGGGGCGCTGCCGCCGCAGGGCTGGCAGCGCTCCTTGTCTTTGTGCTTGTCCTGTGCGTGGGTGTGGGAAGCGTTGCCATCTCTCCTGCACAGTCCCTGCGGATCATCTGGTGGAAGCTCACCGGGGCAGGATCCGTTTCGGATCTGGATCCCTCGCTGATCTCAATTCTATGGGACATCAGGATGCCGCGGGTAGCGATGGCGTTTCTTGCGGGCGGCGCTCTGTCCCTCTCCGGCGCGGTGATGCAGACCATTCTGCAGAACCCTCTTGCCTCCTCCTACACACTTGGCGTCTCAAGCGGCGCTTCTCTGGGAGCGGCGATTGTGATCGTGTCCGGGATTTCCCTGCCGGTCCTGGGAACCCTGCTTCTGCCTGCCGCCGCATTTGGCAGCGGATTTCTTGTGATCGCAGTGGTGCTTTTCATCTCCTCTCGCATCAGCAATTCCCTGCAGAGTCATACGGTGATTCTGATGGGTATGTCAGTGTCTTTGTTTGTGAATGCGCTGCTGACTTTGGTCTCCTCTTTTGCGGGGGAGAAGTCACAGCAGCTGCTCTTATGGCAGATGGGGTCTTTCTCGGGCATGCGCTGGTACCACGCCGGGATTCTCCTCCCCATCTGCCTGGTGGGTCTTTTCCTTCTGATCCGGCATGCGCAGGAACTGGACATCCTCTCCTTCGGAGATGAGAACGCGCTCTCGCTGGGGGTGAATGTGCGGCGGGCCAAATTCTTTGCCCTCGCCCTTTCCTCCTTTCTCACCGGTGCTGCGGTGTGTTTTACCGGAACGATCGGCTTTGTGGACCTGATCGCACCGCATGCGGTGCGGAGGATCTTCGGTGCAGAAAATGGCAAAGTGCTGCCGCTCTCGTTTCTCTTTGGCGGTGCCTTCCTTGCCCTGTGCGACATGATCTCAAGGACGATCCTGGCTCCGAGAGAGCTGCCGGTCGGGGCCGTAACAGCCATCCTGGGCACGCCCTTTTTCATCTGGCTGTATGTGCGAGGAGGAAAACATGGGTGAGACAGTAACCGGGGCGGACCTGCCTTCGGCCTTTGCGGTACGGAACCTGTCCGTCTCATATGGAAAACAGCATCCTGCTGACACGGAAAAGAAAGTGCTGCGGGATGTGAACCTGGTGATTCCCGCAGGGAGCGCCCTGGGAATCCTTGGGCCGAACGGCGCCGGAAAGAGCACACTTCTGCGCGCCTTTGCGGGGATTCTTCCCGCGGAGGGGGAGATCCTGCTCTTCGGGGAGCCCCTTGACAGAATGAAGCGGCGTGAGATCGCCCAGTGCCTTGCACTGATGAGCCAGTTTTTCCCAACCGGTTTTTCCTATACTGTTCGGGAGACGGTGGAGATGGGACGTTATGCCAGAGGAGAGGGCGGGGAGCGGGATCGGGAAGCAGTAGAGGAAAGCCTCGAAGAGGCGGGACTGAAAGATCTTGCAGACCGACCGATTACACAGCTATCCGGTGGTCAGCTGCAGCGCGTCTTTTTTGCCAGGGCGCTTGCCCAGGAGACGCCGATCCTGCTTTTGGATGAGCCTACCAGCAGTCTGGATCTCAAATATCAGGCGGAGCTTGCCGGGCTCCTGCAGCGCTGGAAAGCACGGCAGACGACACTGCCGGACGGCAGAACCGTCCCCAACACCCTGATCAGTGTCTGCCATGATCTCACGCTTGCCCTGGACCTCTCAGAGGATCTGGTCATCCTGAAGGATGGGCAGATGCTTGCGGCAGGGCCGAAGGAGCGGGTACTGACAAGGGACCTTCTGCAGAAGGTCTATGGGATGGACGTCCCTGCTTACCTTCTCCGGAGGGATGACTTCTGGCGCTCCATGATGGACGGGAGTAAGTCATAGAATGCGTTGATGAGCGCCGCCGGCAGATCCTTGCTTCACATTTGCCTCAAGTGAGTCAT
>JBJEYC010000402.1:0-1503 GCA_051886435.1 Lachnospiraceae bacterium | reverse complement strand
CACAGTAGATACAACTTTTTGTAAATCATTTCCAGATCAGTGCAGTCCGTTCTCCTTTGTGGTAAAATATCTCCCTGCACAGGCAAAAATCTGCGACCCTGGGAGGGAAGGAATTATGCCGCAATCGTTCATTACATCCCCTGCTCATACCGTTCTGCCCGGCACCATCGTCTACCAGCACAGCGTGGTTTTCAGCGCCGTGTTTCGCGACTGCACCTCGTGCGGGATCATTCTGTACCGCATTTCCGGAAACGGTCCGGCCAAAAAGACGGTCATCCCCTTCACCGACAAGTATCGCTATGGGAGCCTGTACTCCATCCGCATTGATCACATCGATCCCAGTGCTTATGCCTACCGCTACTATCGGGACAACTATACCTTTGAGGACCCCTATGCCAGGGAACTTGTCACCATCCGCACGGAGGATGGGGAGACGCTGACCGCCTGCCGGCTCTTCTTTGCGCCGGAGGACTCTCTGCCTGCCTACAGCGGCGCCTTTGGCAGAACCAAGGCGGACTGGGCGGATGAGATCCTCTACTGCATGCATGTCAAGGGATTTACCGCCTCCCGCACCGCCACCGGCCGCCACAAAGGGACGTTCCTGGGGCTGGCTGACAAGGTTTCCTACCTCTCAAAGCTCGGCATCACCGCCGTGGAACTTCTCCCGGTCTATGAGCTTCGCCCGGAGGTGCTGGGAATGGAGGTTCTGGACCCAGCCGCCAAAAAGACAGAAGAGCATCCGACCTCCCTTCCCCTGGCAAAGCCCGAAGGGTCCGACAAGCCCAACTACTGGAACTTTGGGGAGGGGTGCTACTTTGCCCCCAAGAGGGAGTACGCCGCCACCGGTGAGCCCCAGAAGGAGTTCCGGGAGATGGTGGCAAAGCTCCATAAGGCCGGAATCCGGGTCTATCTGCAGCTCTTTTTCCCGGACACGGTGACGATCCAGACCCAGCTTGAGTGCGCAAGGTTCTACGTGACCCACTATCACATCGACGGGTTCCACTTAAAAGGGAACGATGCCGCCTTAAAGACCCTCTGCTCGGATCCCATGCTCTCCGACACCGCGATCTTTTACTACAACTTCCCCTACGAGGATCTGGAGAAGCAGGACAAGGAAAATCCCGCCGCGGGCCGCCCGCGGGTTCAGCACCTCTGTGAGTATACGGACCAGTACGAGGGAATTCTGCGCCGCTTTGTCAAATCCGACAACGGCGTGCTGCAGGACTTTGCCCGGGTCTTTACTGATGTCCCGACGGAGCACGGGAGAGTCCACTACGTGACCAACTACGAGGGCTTCACGCTCTGCGACCTCGTCTCCTACAACTGGAAGCACAACGAGGCCAACGGGGAGGAGGGAAGGGACGGAAACGACCAGAACCTCTCCTGGAACTGCGGCGTGGAGGGAAAGAGCCAACGCAAGGACGTCCGGACCCTGCGCCTTCGCCAGATGAAGAACTTCTTCGCCTTAAACCTCCTGTCACAGGGGACACCGCTTCTTCTCGC
>JBJEYC010000401.1:0-1508 GCA_051886435.1 Lachnospiraceae bacterium | reverse complement strand
ATGAACACCTACCTGGTGTTCGGCGACCTGGCAAAGGCAAAGCTCAGCTACGGGTGGAACACGGAGGAGTCCAAGGCCTCGGACTGCATCCACTGCGGCCAGTGCGAAAGGCAGTGTCCCCAGCACCTGCCGATTCGCTCGCTCCTTGAGAAGACCGCAAAGCAGCTGGAGGAGGCCCGGGCATGAATCGTCCATTTCTGGAGGCGGTGGAGAACAGCCCGGTCATCGCGGCGGTCCGGGACGAGAAATCTCTGTCCCTGAGCCTTGCAAGCGACGTCGGCATCGTCTTTCTCCTCGGATTTGACCTCATCAGCCTGCCGGAGATGACAGAGCGGGTAAGGAATGCCGGCAAGATGCCGGTGGTGCACTTGGACCTTGTGGCGGGTCTTTCCCCCAGGGAGGAAGCCGTGCGGTATCTCAAAGAGAAGACCACGGCCCAGGGCATCATCACCACCAAGCCCAACCTCATCCTCTGCGCCCAGCACATGGGCCTTGGCACGATCCAGCGGGTCTTCATGCTGGACGGCATGGCCCTCGGCACCCTTACCCAGCAGAAGAAGTACGGGCCCCATCCGGACCTGGTGGAGATCCTGCCGGGTGTTCTTGATGCCAGGGTGCTCAAGCGGATCGGCGCCCTCCTGGATGTCCCCTTCATCTGCGGGGGACTGATACATGAGAAGGAGGACGTGGTGAACGCCTTGAGCAGCGGCGCCCTTGCGGTGTCCGCCAGCAGCCCGGCGGTCTGGAAGATGTGAGCCGGACCGGAAGAAAGAAGCAGCAGACATACAGAATCAAACATTGCGCCGCCTGGAAGCCCAAAACGGCAGCTTCCGGGTGGCGTTTTTGTGCCTTCCCGTAAATTTTCAGTTCTTCCCGCCTATCCTGCAGGCAGCTGAGTCGCCGGGGATCAGCTGACGCGGAATCCGGATTACGCTCCAAAGGGTTTTGACATGTCCCCGGACGATTCGTCCTGTTTTATCATGGCGGCAGGGCGCCTGCTCTCTGGCCCAAAAAGGCGGATGACTTCTGGAAAGAGCTCCGGAACGCGGACTGAAAAACAGGAGTCTTGCCTCTTGCGGGGTGAGCGCGGGCAGGATATGGTAATGCCATTCGGGGAATCGGATTCTCCAAAAGAAAAGGAGCAGACATACTTATGGAACAGCCCATTATTCGGGATACCCTGTTTTTGCGGCAGAAGGCAAGGCCGTGCGGCCAGGGCGGCGCACTGACCAAAGAGGAGAGGCAGGCAGGAGAGGACCTTCTGGATACACTGCGCGCAAAGCAGGACACCTGCGTCGGCCTGGCGGCAAACATGATCGGAAAAAATCTTGCCATCATCGCGGTGTCGCTTGGCCCGGCGGACGTTCTCCTCTACAATCCCGTGATCATAAGCCGCAAGGGCCCCTATCAGGCAGAAGAAGGGTGCCTCTCCCTGGACGGCGTGCGCAAAACCCTGCGGTATCAGACGATCACCGTGACCTATCGGGATGGGGACTTTGCACCGCACA
>JBJEYC010000400.1:0-1509 GCA_051886435.1 Lachnospiraceae bacterium | reverse complement strand
GTGTCGCAGGCGTACTGGAGCTGCTCGTAGTAGGGGCAGTCCTCAAAGGTATCGTGGGAGCAGAGCTGGAGCGTCCGAAGGGCCGTGTCGTAGAGCTTCTCCTTGGCGGGATCCGAAAAAGTCGGGCGCCTGGTGTTTTTGATCGGATAGGCGGTCTCCACATAGCTCTGCGGCAGGATGGCAAGGGGCGCATCTTTTGTCTCCACCGCGACCTCCACAAAGCGGAAGGTGCGGAACCGGAAGGGCTCGTAGATCTCCTCCCCGCCCCCGCAGATATAGCTGTCATGGACTCCGAGGATCACGCCGGTGGTATCATCCCGCACGCCCTTATAGCGGGTTCCGTCCGGACGGACTTTGAAGTAGCTCTCCGCATAGGTGAGGGTGACCTCTGCCCCCACGCCGCCAAAAAAGCCAATGCGGAAGAAGGCCGTAGTGAGGCCCCCGGCGTCAAGCACAAAGCGTTCCTTCGTGTGGGCGGGAATCTCCCGCTTCTCCCAGCCAGGGAAGACTTTCTCCCGCCGGTATAAAAGCGGAATCGGCCTGTCCCGGAAGACCTTCCCCTGCAGATCTCCGTAGGGGTCCCAGGAGTAGGGCTGCACAATGGCCGCCGGAAGGGTCTTTGAGAGGTTCCAGGAAGGACCGGCAAAGGGATTTTCCAAAGCTTTTCTTCCGTCTACGCACTCGGTGGCACCGACGAGAAAAATTTCATCCGCGTTGAACGAGGCAGCCTGGTCCACAAAGATGTGCCAGCCCGCGGGATCGGAAAGGTCGGTATTCCCCACACTGCCCACCATCATGATCGCCGGGCCGTCATCGTCGCCGTAGCAGTAGTTCGGTCCCTCCTGGGTCCGATTCTCCGGATGCTCCGGATAGGAGAAGACCTGGAACAGGAGTTTGTTGGTCCCCGGGACAAGGAAGGGCGCAAGATCCAGCGTATCCACGTAGGAGGTCTCCTTTTCCCCCCGGCAGGGCCCGAAGAGAACCTCCGTCCCGTTCACAAATAACTTGTACTGACTCCGCCCGGATAGGCGCACCGGGCAGTCTGCCGGCACCTTGTCCAGTTCAGCCAGAAGGCCGAACCACACAACGCAGATGCGATTCTTCGGATCAAGGCCTGCTGCCTTCTTGTCCTTTTCCGAAAGGCCCAGGAAATGCTCCTTCTCCACAGGAAACGGAAATGCTTCTGCCATGTATTCCTCCTTTATGTCTCGTCCGCAAGCACGTCAAAAATCAGGATATCCACTCCCGTGTCAGTGCCATGCACCTCCGACCGGAAGCGGTTCTGGCAAAGATACGCGCCCAGCACCTTGCTGTCGGTCAGAAACGCCGGCTGTGCCGCAAAATAGGGATCGCTTTTGTTGGCCGGGTTCAGATATCCGTTGTTATCCACAAAGAGCTTGCATGCCTCTCCCTCGCTGTCAACGCCTTCGAACATGTACTGGGCATGCATATGACGCACACCGGCGTGGTTTTCCGTCTGGACGTCCGCCGCGCCGGGAAGCGTCTTTC
>JBJEYC010000399.1:0-1509 GCA_051886435.1 Lachnospiraceae bacterium | reverse complement strand
ATATATTGCTGTGAAATCACTTTTGTCTTATGATGAAGTATATCTTTTTTGATGCAGGAGGATCTTCCTCCGAAGATGCGTGCTTGGTCCTTGTGGCCAGGGAGGTAGAAATGGAGATACGCTGCAATCGTCTGACGGGAAGCAGCCATGCGATACAGGATGCCATCGACGCGCTGCCGCCGGAGGGCGGTACGGTCACAGTCCCCGCAGGGGACTGGCTCTGCGGCCCGCTGCGGCTGCGCAGCAGGCTGACGCTGGACCTGGAGAAGGGCGCCCGCATCATGTTTGAGGAAACCGCAAAGGACGAGCTGGCGGTTAAGGATGTTCTCGTGAATGGCGTGTCCCGGAAAATCCGTCTTCCCCTGATCTTCGCGCAGGACTGTGAGGACATCTACCTCACCGGCGCCGGGGTCATCGTGGGCAGCACCGGGAAAAGCCCGGAGCCGTCCGATGAGCCCTTTGCCCCGTCGGTACTCGGATTCTTCCGCTGCCGCCGGGTCGGTCTCAAGGGGTTGACAATCCAGGACGCACAGCAGTACGCGGTCTACCTCGGACAGTGTGAACAGGCGGCAGCGCGCAGCTGCCGGATCCGGAGTCACTTCCCCCGCGGAGGCGGCTTTGCCATCGACTCCTGCAGCGAGGTGCTGATCGATTCCTGCAGCACCGGAGCCGGGGCGGACGGGATCCGCATCGCCTCCACCCGCGCGGTCTGTCGAGACGTGGAGGTGCGCCGCTGTGTGTGCGAAGGCGGGCGGTATGGCGTCTACGCCGGGAACCACGGGCAGTATGGCTTTGAAAAGCTCTATGTCCACGACTGCATCCTTCGAAACAGCGAGACCGGCATCCGATTCGACATGCCCACTGGCCAGGAGAGAATCCTGCACGACGTGCGCTTTGAGTCTCTTCAGGTTGTATCCATGCACGAGGAGGGCGTGCTGGTCACGGCCGGCAGTCAGGACGTCACCGAGCCCGAGGGCTTTGCCCTGAAGAACATTTACGGCTCTGCCGCCTCCGACACCCCCGTGAACCTGACCGAGCTCCCCGCAAAGCTGCTGGACAAGATTCTGCTTCGCAACGTCCATGTGGACCGGGTTCCGGTCCTGGCAATGGAGAGCTGAATTCTCCCATTCCCGATTTATTCCAAAACAACAACGGTGCCGTCCGGAATTCCCGGACGGCACCGCTTTTTCAGTTTTCTTCCCGTTTGGTTCCCGTCGTCTTGCGGATCTCCTCCAGGTAGATCGTTCCGATCTCGGAGAGCCGCACATCCTTGTGACGCACATATCCGATGTGCATCACCTGGGATTCCTTCAGGGGGATCGCAGCGTAGTCGCTGCCGTTGAGCTCCTCGGAGATGATGCCGGAGCAGAGGGTGTATCCCAGAAGGCCCACCATCAGATTGAGCATCGTCGCCCGGTCATCCGCTTTGATAAGCCGCTTGTACTCCAGGGTGGAGAGCATCTCCTCCGCAAAGTAGAAGGAGTTGCTGTCCCCCTGTTCAAAGGACAG
>JBJEYC010000398.1:0-1510 GCA_051886435.1 Lachnospiraceae bacterium | reverse complement strand
GACATCCTCTGGTGCGCGGAAAAGGGCGTGCATGCGGTCATCACGAACTACCCGGAGATGGCGCTGGAAGTCCTGCAAAAGGCGGGATACCGCGCAGGCAAGGCGTAAAAACAGCGATATTGCAGAACGCGGAAGCTCTTCGAACCCGTTTTGGGCACGAAGGGCTTTTTTGTTTGGCTTCCGGCATTTCCGCTCCCGGCGCATGATATAATTAGTCACATTACAAAGGGAAAATGGGAAATTTTCCGGGTAATTTATCTGGATTTTATGGGAGAAAGGTCCGCAGCGATGCGAATCCTGCGGCGGTCAGGGTGAAGATGAAAGAAAACAAGGCGAAAACACAGGGGTGCAATACCTTTGCCGCGTTGTGGGAAAGACTGTATCCGCGGGATCTTGGCCAGTTCCAGGACAGGATCCACGCAGAAAACGTGGAAATGCTCTGGAAAAATCAGGTCGCCTGTCTTTGCGCTCTGGGGATTGCCGGGGCAGTGGAGCTCATCATCCAGGAATTGGGGCTTTTGAAGGAGACATTCTTTCTCCTTGTACTGATCGCCATCACGATGGTTTTCCAATTTGCCCTCCAGCGCTTCGTGCGAAAATACGGGACAATCTATCTCTATCTGTGGACCGCGCTCATTCTGGTGGCGGATGCGGTGTTTGAGACGCTGGTCGAGCCGAACGAGACGGGGATGATCTTCATGGTCCTTCTCCTTGCCCTGGCAAGCAGCATTTACGACGCCACGATCCGGGTTGTGATGCTCGCCCTGCTGACCTCAGCTTTGTATGTTGTGCTGTCCCTGTTCCGTTTTGAACGGGAGGTCTTCCGTTCCGATGTCATCCGTCTGATTCTGGTCAATGTTCTGACCATGACATGCAGCCTTCATATCACGTCGGTGTACTTCGCGCTGCTTCGCAGAAGCGATGAGGAGACGGCAAGTGCCAGGCATGACAGTCTTACCAGGATCCTGAACCGCAGAGGGGGTGAGGACATGATCACCAGCTGCCTGAAGCGGAGCGAGGGCGGGGCCTTTGTCATCCTGGATGTGGACCGCTTCAAGCACATCAATGACACGTATGGGCATGGTGTCGGGGATCAGGCACTGCAGAGCGTGGCCGCGGTTCTTGGCGGCGCGTTCCGCACCACGGATGTCGTGATGCGCATGGGAGGCGATGAGTTCATTGTCTATGCCGTGGGACTATTGAATGAAGGCGCGATTCAGCGGAAGCTTGAGGAGATCCGGCAGGAGGTGCATGAGATCGTCCTTTCCGACAGTGAGGGGGATGTGGTCAGTGTCAGTATGGGCTGTATCATCAACCGGGGAAGCTTTTCCAGCTATGATGAGATGTATGCTGCGGCCGACAGTCTCCTGTACCGCGCAAAGCAGGAGGGGAAAGATGGCTTTCGTGTTGGTGATCCAGAGAAGGACCACACAGAGCCGGATTGAGATGCGAGGTGGCCCCTTTTCGTTTGCATTGCAACAGGGTACAATAAAAAGATGATTGCTGCGAA
>JBJEYC010000397.1:0-1521 GCA_051886435.1 Lachnospiraceae bacterium | reverse complement strand
TTCAGGGTGATGTTTCCCGAATATGGCGAGCAGACGTAGATGATCTTTTTCTCACGCACATGGATGCCTCCTTTCCGGAGAAACAAAAAAGGCTCTTATCTGTCCCTCCATAACACACAGGACAGAAAGAGCCCTTTTGAGCAAAATCTGATGATATTTTTTTGAAAAATCGCGTGTCCTCTTATCCACTTGTCCACCCATGGACAAAAGGACAAGCCCGCCAAGGAAGCACTGCTTCAGTACTTCCTCCCCGAATGGAAACCGCCAGCGGTAAAGAGGTCCGGCATCGCGGACGTAGTGCCTTTCTGCGACTCAGTCTTTCATGTAAAAATCGCAGGTATAGCCATCCGCCCGGAGGAGAAGTCCCGGAATCCAGTCCGGCGTTTGTCCCATGCGATCACAGATCTCATCGAGAGATACGGACTCCTTGCACTCGATCACCAGCTCGTCATGGATATGTGCACAGATGAAGGTCTCCTGCAGATTCTTCATGGCATTGCAGAGGATGTCCCGGCAAACCGCCTGCGTAATGTTCTCGACGAGCTTTGGACCGTAGGTCTGGACACGATTCCAGTGCCTTGTGGAATCAAGCCCCATGTAGGTGATGCAATCACTGCCAAACTGATTGATTCCGATCCTTGGCTGTACGTAGGACAGCGTCCGTCCTGACGGCAGCGTAATGAAAAGCATCCCGGACTTGCAGATAAAACGGAATCCCCGCACCTCAGTAGCGGTATGCTCCCGGACAGCTTTCATAGCCGCTTTATCGACGTCCCACCAGAATCGGACAACATGCGGATTTGCTTTACGCCACGCTGTCACGATCGGCTGAAGCTCGTCTTCCTTCAGTCCCATATCCAGAGCGCCCATTGCCTTCAGGGCACCCACAGAGCCGCCATATCCACAGGCCAGCGTCGCGATTTTGCCTTTTTGTCTGAGCTCGCCGTTGATGCCATGCTTCACGACCGGCTTATGGAACATCGCCGATGCGGTCGCGCAGTAAATATCCTCACCCCGGGCAAAGGAATCGATGGTATGCTGCTCTCCTGCAAGATACGCGAGCGTCCTTGCTTCGACGCTGCTGTAGTCCGCCACGTAGAATTTGTACCCGGGTTTCGGAACCAGCGCGGTACGGATGAGCTCTGAGAGAACTTCCGGCACAGAGTCATAGAGCATCTCCAGAGCAGCATAGTTTCCCGTCCGGACGAGCTCTCTCGCCTCTGCCAGATCCGGCATGCTGTTCCTTTTGAGGTTTTGGAGCTGGACGAGCCTCCCGGCAAACCGTCCGGTCCTCGGTGCGCCCATGAACTGGAACATGCCTCGAATCCTTCCGTCCGGGCAGACAGCTCTCTCCATCGTCTGGTACTTCTTGATGGATGACTTGGCTGTCTGCTGGCGAAGTTCCAGCACCTGCTTTACATGATCCGGAGCTTCACTGATCAGGGCTGCCACCTGCTTCTTTCCAAGGGTATCCGTCTCAACGCCCTGCTCTGAGAGATACCCTTTGAGCTGCTGCACGGA
>JBJEYC010000396.1:0-7007 GCA_051886435.1 Lachnospiraceae bacterium | reverse complement strand
CATGGACGAGATGTGGGACATGTGGTACCGCAAAAAGAGCCGGTATGACTACGCCGGGGAATTCCCGGAGCACTACCGGGACGATATCCGGGAAACCGTGGCAAAGGACTTCAACCATCCTTCCGTCATGCTCTATTCCATCGGGAATGAGGTGAGTGAGCCGGCAGAGAAAAAGGGTGTGGAACTGGCAAAGGAGATGGTCTCGCTCTTTCACGAGCTGGATCCGTCCCGCCCCGTGACCGCCGGCATCAATCTGATGATTCTCTCCCGTTCCGCCTCCGGAAAGGGCATCTACGGGGACGACGGCGGTCTAAAGGAGGAGAGCGGCAAGACGCCCGGCATGAATTCCACCATGTTCAATCTTGTCACCTCCCTGGTGGGAACAGGAATGAACCTCGCGGCAAACGGAAAGAGGGCAGATGCCGTCACCTCCCCGATTCTCGATCTGTTGGACATTGCCGGGTATAACTACGCGTCCGGCCGGTATCCGAAGGAGGGGCGGCTCCATCCGGAACGTCTGATCCTTGGGTCCGAGACCTTTCCGCAGGATCTTGCCAAAAACTGGACGATGGTAAAGCGGTATCCCTATCTTGTGGGTGACTTCATGTGGACTGCCTGGGATTATCTCGGGGAGGCCGGGATCGGTGCGTGGACCTATGCGCAGGACGCGAAAAGGTTCGACAAGCCCTATCCCTGGCTTCTTGCGGACGTCGGCGCCTTTGACATCACGGGAGAGCCGAACGGGGAGGCGCTCTGGGCTAGGGCCGTCTTTTCGGAGGATGGAAAGCCGCACCTTGCCGTGCGCCCGATGAACCATGGGAAAGAAAAACTGATCCGAGCCGTCTGGCGCGGAACCAACGCCCTCCCCTCCTGGAATTTTGCCGGCTGTGATGGAACGCCCTGCACGGTGGAGGTCTACAGCACCGCCTTCCGCGTGGCCCTTTACCTCAATGGAAAGAAGATCGGTCAGAAGAGGCCGAAGAATGCCCGGGCGGTCTTTCAGACACGGTATGTGCCGGGAGTATTGAAAGCGGAGTCTTTTTCCGAGGACGGAAGAAAGCTTGGCGAGGACATTCTGGTCAGCGGGACGGGAAAGACATATCTCCATCTGCAGGCAGAGGAAGAGACGTTCCGCGTCGGGGACGTCGTGTATGTGGACGTCGATCTTGTCAATGCGCCGATGGAAGCTGCGGAAAACCCTGGGTGCAGTATGGTCCGCCAGTGCAATGCGGATGGCTGTGTGGAGCTTACTGTCAAAGGTGCAAAGCTCCTTGGCTTTGGAAGCGCTGACCCGAGAACCGAGGAGCGGTATGATGCGGGGGCGTTTACGACGTACTATGGCCATGCCCTTGCGGTCCTTCGCATCACGGAGAAGGAGATTGTGATCTCTGCTTCCCTGCGGGACCACCCGGAAGCCTGCCGGGCGCAGCTGTCTCTTTCGGCGAGTCAGGAAGAGGATGGCGCCGGGCAGGAGAAAGTGGGAGAATGAGAGAAAGCGCCGGGATATGGATATCCCGGCAGCGGAAAATGAGAAAGCGGGGATCATACGATGGAGAGCAAGGGAAGCGGACAGACCAAAGCAAAGAGAAAGATTCTCATCGTCATCGACATGCAGAATGACTTTATCGACGGCGCGCTCGGAACAAGCGAGGCGCAGGGCATTGTCCCCGCCGTTGTGAAGAAGATCCAGGAATATCCAAAAGAGGATGTCTTTGCGACAAGGGATACGCACCCTGTGAACTATCTGGAGACGCAGGAGGGAAAGTACCTCCCTGTCGCGCACTGCATCCGCGGGACACAGGGCTGGCAGATCCGCAAGGAGATCGAAGACCTGCTCCTGCCGGACCACATCTTTGACAAGCCGACGTTTGGCTCCACAGCACTTGCAGAGAAGATGCGCCTTCTTTCGGAACAGGAGCCGATCGAGATCGAGCTCGTGGGCCTTTGCACGGACATCTGCGTTGTGAGCAATGCGCTGCTTCTCAAGGCGGTCCTGCCGGAAGTGAAGATCTCGGTCGATCCGAACTGCTGCGCCGGCGTGACGCCGGAAAAACATGCGGCAGCGCTGGAGACCATGCGGTCCTGCCAGATCCAGGGAATCTGAGTCGTATCATACAATTGCCAAATACCCGCCCTGCAGAGGGCGGGCTTTGTTTTGCCCATTGTGTCATTGCGCCATACCCTTGTGGCACGAATTGATTCCCAGGTGGAATCTTATGATGTTCGGATCGTCGGGCGGTGCTGGTATTCTGATCAGCGTCAGGAGAGAGACGAACCTGACACGGAAGCGAAAAATCGAGAACAGAAAACGGATTCAGAACGATACCAGAGATTCCCGAGGGGAAAGAAAGAGAGCAGACGATGAAGAACACAGCACTGATTACCGGATCCTATGGCGGCCTTGGCACCTGCTTCGTGCAGATCCACGGAGAACAGGGCGGGGACATGATCCTCGTCGGAAGAAGTGAGAAGAAGCTCATTGCCCAGGCAGAGGAGGTGCGGGCGAAGTACCACGTGGAGGTGCAGACCATTGCTGTGGACCTCTCCCAGCCGGAGGCAGCCCAGACGATCTATGACACCTGCCGGAAAAACGGCTGGCTTCCTGACATCCTCATCAACAACGCGGGTTTTGGCGGCCAGGGCGACTTTGCCAGAGAGCGGACCATGGAGCAGGATCTCTCCATGATCGCGGTGAACGTGGAAACCCCGACAAGGCTTTTAAAGCTCTTCCTCCGGGATATGATTATGCGGGGAAGCGGGAAGGTCTTAAACGTCAGCTCCACCGCGGCGGTGATGCCGGGACCCCTGCAGGCTGTGTATTACGCGACCAAGGCCTACATGACAAGCTTTTCCAATGCCCTCTGGCGGGAGCTTCAGGGCACCGGCGTCTCGGTGACCTGCCTGATGCCGGGTGCCATGCAGACCGGCTTTGCAAGCGCCGGCGGCCTCTCCGACACGAAGCTCTTTGCCAACGCGGTGCCGCCGAAAAAGGTCGCAGAGGACGGTTACCGTGCGATGCTGCGAGGAGAACTCAACTGCATCTCGGGCCTTCCGGGTATCCAGAAGCCCTTTATGTCCCTGGCACCGATGTTCCCGAAAAAGACCATGCTGAACTTTGTCTATGCGCAGCAGGTCCGGGGCAGCGCAGAGAAGTGAGAAAGGAGATCACAAAATGAGCAGACAGGCAGATGAGAAGATCCTCGCTCTGGTGAAACCGGAGTATCTGGAGAAGATTCCCGCCTTTGTGCGAGGCCACGCGACTGGCAATACCTGCCGGCTGATCGAACGGGAGCACCCGGAACTGTACGCGCAGTTTGAGGAGGCAGCGCCGTCAGAGGCTGCGAAAGACCAGATGGCAAAGGTCATCAACGACATCTTTGCGGAGCGGATGAAAAAGCACCACATGCTGTGAGGAAGGGTCACAGGATTTTACAAGCCGGCTGCCGGAGCCATCGTGCCCCAGCGGCCGGCTGTTTCGTTTTCCTTTGCGTTTTTGGGATTCATCGCCTCCGGGCGCGTCACCGCACTTCGGCGGATTGGGAAACAGGCATTGATGCCGTGGCCGGTGCCGTGACCCAATCTGCCACAAAATCAAAAATTTTAAATGTAACTATTGACATTACGATTAAGGGACCGTATACTACAGCCATCAAACGTAATAAAAATAGTTACAATTCAAACGGATTCCTTATCAGGAGGCAAAAAATGGAACAGTATCATGGACTCGAGGCAGTGTCAAAGTTTTTGGGAGAGGCGGGCAGCTTCTTTGTGGCAACGGAGGATGGCGATCAGGCAAAGACGAGACCTTTCTCGTTCCAGATGCTCCGGGATGGAAAGCTCTACTTTGTGACCGGCAAGCACAAGGATGTCTATCAGCAGATGCTGAAGAATCCGAAGGTCGAGGTCTGCGCCTTCAAGGGTCAGGACATCATCCGGATCTGGGGCAAGGCGGTCTTCGTCGACTCAGAGGAACTCTTTGCTGAGTGCGTGAAGGTTCTTCCGCTTCTTGCGCAGATCTACAATGATCAGACCGGATTCAAGCCGGCGGTCTTCTATCTGGAAGATCCGAAGGCGGAGTACAGCAACCTGGTCGACTACACCAAGAAGTATCCGATCGGATTGTAAGCCGGATCCGACGGGGCTGTGCTACAATGGCTCCGAAAGAGGTGACAGACCATGCAGATCGCAAGCAGATTTACGATTGCCGTTCATATCCTGACCTGCATCGAGGTCTTCCGGGACGAGGGCCCCTGCACGAGCGAGTCCATCGCCGGGAGCGTCGGGGTTAATCCGGTCGTCATCCGGCGGGTGCTGGGACAGCTCAAAGATGCGGGTATGGTCCGGATCGTGCGGGGTGTGCAGGGCGGCGCGGTGCTGGCAAAACCCCTGGACGAGATCACCCTGTTCGACGTGTATGAAGCGGTGGACAGCGTAAACGGCGAGGAGCTCTTCCACTTCCACGACAATCCCAATCCGGACTGCCCGGTGGGAAGGAATATCCACGCGGTGCTGGATGGGAGACTCCACACGGCGCAGAAGGCCATGGAGGATTCCCTGAAGACCATGCGTCTCTCGGATGTGGTGCAGGATGCGAAGGACTGCATGGCACGCGAGAAGCCGCAGCAGGAACGGACAGACTGAGCGCACAATCAAAAGCAAAAGATCCCCGGCAGTTCCGATTTCGGAACTGCCGGGGATCTTGTCGTTGAAAAATGGAGAGAAAGCAGCTGCTCAGCACTTTTCGAAAAATGTGCGCCCACGGATGAGCCGGATGCAGGTAAGGACATAGACGGCGCAGATCCCCGCGGCGGTGGCAATAAGCATCTGCGTATTGCTGCCATCCCGGATTCCGCTGCCGAAGCGGGCGAGCATGGCGATCTCCAGGGCGAGCAGGGAGATGAGCCCCGCAAAGAGGCAGACCACGTTGGCGCAGAGAACGTCGCGGTCAGCGCTCTTCCGATAGCGCACCAGCCGGACCACGGCGGCGGTGACCGCGTAAAAGGCGTACAGGGCCTCGGCATAGATTGTCATCCCGTCGTAGGAAAAGCCGCCCGCCTGCTGCAGCACCAGGACGACGATGTAAAAGAGGATGAGGTTCATGACAAGCAGGACGATCCCGCAGCGGCGGGATCTCTGCAGGGCAGCTTTGGCAGAATCCGACCGCATTGCCCCCCAAAAGATCCCGATTCGGATCAGGGCAAGCAGCAGGTAGTAGATCCCGAGCACCCAGAACCAGACGGCGCCGTGTCGGATGCCGGAGGCGAGGTTTGTCAGCGCATACAGGGTGTCGATCAGGATCCCGGCGATGAGCATAATCCGGGTGCGGAAGGAGAGATCCTTCCAGATCCTGCGAAGAAGGGGAAAGGTGGATAGCCAAACCCGGAGGGTTTTCAGGTCAAGGCGCAGGCGTTCGCAGAAGATGACCAGCGCGTACGCACAAAAGAGATACCCGACGTAGGTGAACCATCCGGTATCTCTTCCCATACAGAACGTCTGGAACATGAACAGTGCGGTCAGTGCGGCGGCAAGGAAAACCCACCACCCTGGCGGCCGCAGGATCCGCTTCAGGAAGCTGCAAATTTCATCTTTCATAGAAATTCAAACGGATTTTGGTTTCACACACCCGGCTCTCGCCCGGGCTTGTGGGCCCGAACACGCGCCATGATCTGGGCTTCCTCCCTTCGCCTTTCCTCCTCCTTCCGGAGCCGCTCCTTTGCCATGATAACGCTCTCCCCATCCCGGGTCAGGTACCGGTCCACGAACCGGTTCTCGATCCCGGTGTATCCGGAGACGACCCCGTTGGAAATCTTCCGGAATCCGCCGGTCACCCCGTCGGAGATCTTCTGAAACCCGGAGGTCACGCCCCCGGCAATCTTTTTGTTTGCTGCAGTCAGACCGGACTTTGCCATCTTTGTTCTCCTTTCGCATGTCAGGCAGTGGATTGTCTGCCCGCTGTGCCTTCAGTATACTGGAGGGTACCGACAAACCAATCAACAATATCCCATCATGTGTCGTATTAATGAGGACCCAACATGAACGTAAAGAACAACAGGCGCAAGCGGGATTCCATGGAGCGGATCACGAAGGTCTTCCTGGAACTGGTGCAGGAGAAGGAAATTGCCAAGATCAGCGTGACCGAGATCTGCCAGAAGGCGGGGCTGAACCGGGCTACGTTCTACGCCAATTATGAGGACATCTATGACCTGGCGGACAAGGTGATGGAGGATCTCTCGGAACAGGTCAATGACATCTACAGGGAAGAGCTCACCATAGGCTACAACAGCAATGACTATACCAAGCTCTTCCGGCACATCCAGCAGAATCAGCTCTTCTACCGGACCTGCTTCAAGCTGGGCATCGGAAATCGTCCGATTGTGCAGTACGACACAGACCAGGCGCGGAAGTTCTTCCACAACCGGGACATCCCCTACCATGCGGAGTTCTTCCGGGCCGGGCTGAACCAGATCATCCGGATGTGGCTTGAGGGCGGCTGCCGGGAATCCCCGGAACACATGGCGCGGATCCTCCACGACGAATACCAGGGAAGGGTGAAACCGGAAGGGGAAGAGATTCCGAAAGCAGCGGCGCCGGAAGAGGTGCCGGGAAAGGAAGAACAGGATGGAGCAGACAAACGTTGAACTGGATGAGAGCTCGATTGTGGATCATGTCATGATCGCGCCGACGGGGCACCTCAAAGTCGGCAGGGAGTGTGTCATCAACGGAGAGCTTGTGGCCACGACGGGAAACATTCGGATCGGAGACCACGTGGTGATCAACGAGGGGACGCGGGTCTTCAGCGCCGCGGACATTGTCATTGAGGACGATGTCATGATCTCCTGGGGGTGCAGCATCGTCGACAGCAACATGCACTCCCTGCACTCGGCGGACCGCAAAAAGGACACGCAGAGCGCCCGGGAGGCCATCCGCAGTCACACCATCGGCCAGAACGTCGACACGTCCCGGATCGTGTCCCGGCCGGTCACAATCCGGGAGGGCGCCTGGATCGG
>JBJEYC010000395.1:0-7051 GCA_051886435.1 Lachnospiraceae bacterium | reverse complement strand
TGGCCAAGCAGGAGTGGAGGGTGTACGCCATCTGGGCGGTCGCCGTGGTATTCGTAATTATCGGAGTGCTGGGGTCCCGTTCCCCGATCTATCTGCTCTCCTCAATCAACTGGAACGTCATCATGATGATCGGCGGCACGATGCTCATTGTGTACTACTTCACGGAGTCCAAGATGCCGAACCTCCTCGCGGAGATGATCCTCGGACGATGTTCCAACGTCATGTGGGTCATCATCCTGATGTCCCTGTTCTCCGGCGCAGTCTCCGCCTTCATCGACAACGTGGCCACGGTGCTGATGATCGCTCCGGTTGCCCTTGCGGTATGTAAGAAGCTCAATATCTCCCCGGTGCCGATGATCCTTTCGGTCGCCGTTTCCTCCAACCTGCAGGGCGCAGCCACCCTGGTGGGAGACACCACTTCCATCATGCTCGGCGGCTATGCAGGCATGAACTTCATGGATTTCTTCTGGATGAACGGCCGTCTCGGCATCTTCTGGTCTGTGGAGCTGGGCGCTGTCGCCACAGTCCCGATCATGATGCTGCTGTTCCACAAGTACAACCAGCCGGTTGATGCCAAGAGCACCACCAAGGTCACCAACTACTTCCCGACAGTGGCGCTGTGCTCCGTGGTGGTATGTCTGATCATCGCCTCCTTTATTCCGAATACACCTTCCTTCATCAACGGCCTGATCTGCTGCATCATTGCAGTGATCACGATGCTGGAGGACATCATCCGGACGAAGGGGACGGACAAGATCAAGCCCGCCGTCCTTTCGGTGGACTTTGAAACGCTCCTCATCCTCTGCGGACTGTTTCTGGTGATTCAGGGCATCACGGACGTGGGCCTCATCGATCTGGCAGCACAGCTGATTGCGGCCGCGGGCGGCGGAAACCTGTTCCTGCTCTACACGATCATCGTCTGGGGCTCGGTGGTTGCCTCGGCCTTTATCGACAACATCCCCTATGTTGCCACCATGCTCCCCATCATCCGGCAGATCTGTGCCCTGATGGGCATTGACCCCTATCTTCTGTACTTCGGTCTGCTGACCGGTGCCACGCTGGGCGGCAACATCACCCCGATCGGCGCCAGCGCCAACATCACGGCGGTGGGCATCCTGAAGAAGGAGGGGTATTCCACCTCCTTCGGGGACTTCATGAAGATCGGCGTCCCCTTCACCTTAACGGCAGTGACGGTCGGCTATCTCTTCATCTGGTTTGTCTGGAGGTAACCGGCGCGGCAAAGTTCCGGCGGATTCTGGCGGGACATTCCCTTCGGGGAATGCCCCGTTTTTTCTATATTGAACAGTAATATGATTAAAATCTGATTAACTTTTGTACAGTATGTCGGTGAAAACGCCAGAGAATTCTACGGGTTTCCGCCTTTACGCATCCCTGACAAAAATGGTACGCTGATAGAAGAAAACAGATGCAGGGAAATACCTGCGGGAGACATCAGGGGATCATAAGGGAGGAAAGACGATGCCGGAACAGGCGAAACACCCGCGTTCGGTGTACCAGAACGAGACAGAGAGAAAAGAGGCCTATGCAAAGCTTGGCCGCAAGATCACAGACATTGCGGCACACAAGATCCATGGCGTGACAACAGACGATCCGGAGTACTGGGGACTTCGGGAGGTGCTCAGTGACGAGCAGGTGGACGTTGCCAACCGGATGAAGCTGCGGAAGTTTTACACCTTTGAGGATATGCGAAAGCTCTGTCCGGAGCAGGATCCGGTGCACCTGCAGGAGCTGCTGGACGAGATGAGCCGGATCGGAATCCTGGAGTACGACTACGGGGACAACTACGACCACAACGGGGAACTGAAGGATCGGCCCCGCATCAAGAGATGGCGGCTGCCTTTCTTTGTGCCGGGGTCTGCGGAGCTGTTCAACTCCACGAAGGATCGGGTGGACCGGAATCCGCCGGTTGCCTCCTTCTTTGAGCGCATGACTTTCCTGCCGCTGGCGGGCATCACCCAGATGGTGCCGCCGGGTGGAGACGGAATCGGCATGCACGTGATTCCGGTGGAACAGGCGGTGGACTTTACCAACGAGTCGGTGGATCTGGAGCACATCTCCTACTGGCTCAAAAAGTACGAGGGACATATCTCCGCAGGACTCTGCTCCTGCCGTTACTCCGGAACGACGTTGGGAGACGGCTGCGCGGATGATCCGGAGGACTGGTGCATTCAGCTTGGCGACATGGCGGACTACACCGTGGAGACCGGCCGCGCCCACTATATCACCCCGGAGGAAGCCCTTGCGATTTTGAAGCGGGCGGAGGAGAACGGCTTCGTCCACCAGATCACCAACATTGACGGTGAGAACAAGATCTTCGATATCTGCAACTGCGATGTGAAGATCTGCAACGCGCTGCGCACCAGCCTTCTGTTCAATACGCCGAATCTCTCCCGCAGCGCCTATACCGCCAAAGTGACGCCGGAGAACTGTGTCGCCTGCGGCCTGTGCGTGGAATCCTGCCCTGCTGGGGCAGTCAAGCTGGGGCAGAAGCTCTGTAAAAAGGACGGTACGGAGCAGACCTATCCCCGGGCCATTCTGCCGGATAAGATCCGCTGGGGTAAGTATGCCTGGGATGAGAACTACCGGGATACGGCCAGGATGCACAACAGCTGGCCCACCGGCTCCTCTCCCTGCAAGGCGGCATGTCCTGCCCACGTGCCGGTACAAGGGTATCTGAAAAAGGCCCACGAGGGGAAGTACGACGAGGCACTCGCCCTCATCAAGACCATGAATCCGTTCCCGGCGGTCTGCGGGCGCATCTGCAACCGGCGCTGTGAGGATGCCTGCACCCGGGGCACAGTGGACAAGCCGGTCTCCATCGACGCAGTCAAGAAGTTCGTGGCGGACCTGGATCTTGCCAGGGAGGAGCCCTATCTTCCCGCAAAGACAGTCCCCTCGGTGGCGGGGCAGTTTCCGCAGAAGATCGCCATCATTGGAGCAGGCCCGGCGGGTCTTTCCTGCGCCTACTATCTGGCGCTTCTTGGCTATCAGCCGACGGTATTTGAGAAGAATGCGCTTCCCGGCGGCATGATGCAGTACGGCATTCCCACCTACAAGCTGGAGAAGGACGTGCTGCAGGCTGAAATCGACGTGTTGAAAAGGCTCGGCGTCACGATCCGCTGCGGCGTTGAGGTTGGCAAAGATGTGACGCTCTCCGGGCTGAAGGCGCAGGGCTTTGCTGCCTTCTACCTGGCGATCGGCTGCCAGGGCGGACGCCGCCCGGGCGTTTTGAACGACACGGCAGAGGGCACGGATATCGCCGTGCACTACCTGCGGCGTGCCTATGAGGAGAACAACCCCGCCATGTCAGGATCGGTCGTAGTGGTGGGCGGCGGAAACGTTGCCATCGACTGCGCGAGAAACGCAAGCCGCCGCGGCGCGGGCCCGGTCACGATGGTCTGTCTGGAAAAGGAAGGGGAGATGCCGGCGAGCGCCGCGGAAGTGGAAGAGGCAAAGGAGGACGGTGTAGCGGTCGCGGACGGCTGGGGACCCAAGGAGGTCCTGGTCGATGCGGCGGGAAAAGTGCGGGGCCTTGTCTGCAAAAAGTGCACCCGCACCATCGATCCTGCAACGGGACACTTTGCCCCGCAGTACGACGAGTCCGTGACCAAAACCTTTGACTGCAGTCAGATCGTGTTTGCGATTGGTCAGTCGGTGGAGTGGGGGAATCTTCTCGAAGGGCGCAAACTCAACTTTGTCCATGGGAATTATCCCGCGGCCGATGACCTCACCTTCCAGACCTCCGATCCGGAGCTCTTTGTGGGAGGCGACCTTCTGACAGGACCCCGGTTTGTCATCGATGCGATCGCGGAGGGCCACTACGCCGCGGAGTCCCTGCACCGCTTTGTACAGCCGGGGGCGAGTCTGACGATCGGACGGGACCGCCACGACTACCAGGAATTTGACAAGAATGACCTCACCATCGGCTCCTACGACACCGCAGGCCGCCAGGAGGCAGCCAGAAAGCGGGCGGGGGCAGACCCCTTCCGGGATGAGAGCGGCACCCTGACCCGGGAGCAGGTGGAGACCGAGACCGGCAGGTGTCTTGGGTGCGGCGCCAGCGTGGTGGATCCCAACAAGTGCATCGGCTGCGGCATCTGCACTACGAGGTGTCAATTCGACGCGATTCACCTCTACCGTGACCACCCGGAGATGACGAATATGCGCCGGGGCGAGGACAAGATTGCGGGCCTTCTTCCCTACCAGCTCTCCAGGGCGGTGAAGATCGCGGTCAACGCAGGCTCCGAGGAGGCAAAGATCATGCGGGAAAAGAGAAAGGCGTACGAGAAGGCACAGCGCGAAAAGGGCGATGCCGGGAAGAACACGGGGAACGCGGAACATGCATGAGCTGGGCATCGTGCTGCATGTCATCGAGATGGCAGAGCAGGCGGCAAAAGAGAGCGGTGCAAAGAAGGTGACAGAGCTTGACCTTGAGGTGGGAGAGGTGAGTACCGTGGTACCGGACTATTTCCGTGACTGCTACAACTGGGCGATCCAGCGCTCCGAGATCATGCGCGGCTGCAGGTTAAACCTCGTTGTCATCGAGGGAATCTCCTGCTGCAGGGACTGCGGAGCGACGTATAAGACAACAGCGCACGGCAGGATCTGCCCTCACTGCGGAAGCGGCAACACCTGCCTGGTGACCGGCAGGGATGTGGTGGTCCGGAGCATCCGGGCGCAATAGACAAGTCAGGGCGGGAACCGTGTGGTTCCCGCCCTTTATTTTTCAGGCTGTAAAAGACTGCTCGGATCGGCAGGGCCTGTCCCATCCGGGTGCCGCCGGTACGCGGCAGGAGTGCAGCGGACCAGGCGCCGGAAGACCCGGTTGAAGTAGGAGATGTTGCGAAAGCCCACGGAGGCGGCGATGCGTCCTACCGGCTCAGTTCCCTCCCGGAGCATCCTGCAGGCGACGGTGATCCTGTAATCATTCAGGTAGGAGATCACACTCATGCCGGTGCCCCGCTTGAAAAAGCGGCAGAGCTGTCCCTCGCTCATGTGAAAGGAAGAAGCAAGTGCCCCAAGGGTGAGATCCTCCGCATACCGTGCCTGGAGCTCCTGCAGGATCTGCCGCAGGAGGAGAAATTTCTCCTCCGGGATATCGGTCGGGCGGCCCGTGGACACCGGGGAGGTGGCAAGAAGATACCAGATGCGCAGAAGGTCCGACTTGACGAGGAGCTCCCTGCCGGCAAAGCCCTGTTCCCCCACTGAGCGGATCTCGAGAAGGGGCGCTGTGAGGTCCTTCCAGAGAGGATGCTCCTTTGGAATGCAGGCGGGGAAGAGCAGGGTTCCCTCCGCCTCCGGGGTGATGTACTTTCGCTGGATCGCGTCCCCGGCGGCGCTGTCGATCAGCTCCCGGCCAAAGCAGACCGCAGAAAATGCGTAGGAGGTGTCTTTGGCGGGGGTCATGCCGTGCACCGCCCCGGACCGGACAAAGACGATGGTGCCCTCGCAGAAGGGAAAGCGGTCTGCGTTGATCTGCATGGTTCCCTCTCCGGCGGTGAACAGGAGAATCTCGTACTCTGTGTGCCAGTGGGGGTGCACCGGCTCCCTGGTGGCAAAGTCGTGGAGCATCAGGTGAAAGTCCGGTCCCCCGTGGAAGACGGGTTCGCGGATGCCAAAGACGCGCTTTTCTCCGGTTTCCTGCGGCATGGGACAGTACCTCCAAGATGATCAAAATTGTGTTAGGAATGGTCAAATCTGTTCAAGTATTTCAGATTGGATATCAATATAGTACAAGAACAGAGAAAAGAAAACAGTGCGAAACAATCCAAAGGAGGGACATATGCAGTTTTTCAATCGAGACGGTGTACTGGAGGCGGCAAAGGAGGGAGAACTGCTCCGGATCGAGAGCTGGGGAAAGAATTCCCTGCGGGTCCGGGCGACGAAGCTCTCTGCCATACAGGACACGGACTGGGCACTGACGGAGCAGGCGGATCGGACACCTGCAAAGGTGGAGATCCGGGAATATGAGGAGCGCTCCCCCTGGGGCGGGATGCGCGGGCGCACCGAGGCCCGGATCACCAACGGAGATCTTGCTGCCACGGTGAACGACGCCGGCGTGATTACCTTTTTCCGGAAGGGAGAGAAGATCCTTCGGGAGTACTACCGCAACTATGACGGCACAATCTCCCGGGAATCCCGGTGCCTGAAGGTGACAAACCGCACCTGGAAGGGGATCCTGGGAGGTACGGAGTACCGCCTGCAGGTCCGCTTTGAGGGCAATGACGGCGAGAAGATCTTCGGCATGGGCCAGTACCAGCAGAAGTACATGGACCTGAAGGGCTGCCAGCTGGAGCTTGCCCAGAGAAACTCCCAGATCACGGTGCCCTTCCTGGTCTCGAGCCTGGGATACGGCATGTTGTGGAACAACCCGGCGGTGGGAACGGTCACTTTCGGAAAGGCCGTCACCGAATGGACTGCCGAATCCACCCGTCAGATGGACTACTGGATTACGGTGGGGGAGAACCCGAAGCAGATCCTGGAAAACTACACCGGCGTCACCGGCAGAGCACCGATGTTCCCGGAGGACCGGATGGGTCTTTGGCAGTGCAAGCTCCGTTACCGCACCCAGGAGGAAGTGCTGGAGGTGGCAAGGGCCTACCAGAAGGCGGGCATTGCGATCGACCAGATCGTCATCGACTTCTTCCACTGGACGGTCCAGGGAGACTGGAAGTTTGACAAAACCTACTGGCCGGATCCGAAGGCCATGGTGGAGGAGCTCCATAGGATGGGCATCAAGGTCATCGTTTCCGTCTGGCCCTCAGTGGACCGGCGCTCGGAGAACTTCGGTCCCATGCTGGATCAGGGACTTCTCATGCAGACCGAGCGGGGCGCGCTGCAGACCTATGACTACCAGGGGGACTGCGTGGAGATCGACGTCTTCAATCCTAAGGCCCGGGAGTACGTCTGGAACGTCTGCAAAAAGAACTACTATGACCTTGGCATCGACGGGTTCTGGCTGGACAACTCCGAGCCGGATCTGGGGGTCTACGACTTTGACCACTACCGCTATGCGGCCGGCCCCGCCCTG
>JBJEYC010000394.1:0-7087 GCA_051886435.1 Lachnospiraceae bacterium | reverse complement strand
GCTGACAACTATCAGGATTTCACCGATGCAACCAAGACCTACGCACCGGTTTCCAACCAGCTGGATGCTTCCACTTCTCCTGAGAAGAAGGTATGGCTCGACATCTACAATGCCTCCGATAACTTCCTCTCCGCAACTTATCAGCCGCTTCTGCAGTCCTATGATGATCTGCTGAACCTGAATGTTGACTACATCGGCGGTGATGGCCAGACCGAGTCCAACATCACGAACCGTCTGGGCAATCCTTCTGAGTACGATGCATTCTGCATCAACATGGTGAAGACCGACAACGCAGCCTCTTACACCTCTCTTCTGAGCCAGTAATCATCACAATCGGAAGCGAATCGTTTTAAGCATGCAGGAAGGCTGTCAGGAAGATTACTTCCTGGCAGCCTCCTTTCTTTGAAAAAGCACGTAGCAGGAGGGAAAAATGGCAGAAGATAAGAAAGATGACATCATCCTGTCCATCCGGGGCATGTGCAAGTCCTTCGGCCGCAACCAGGTGCTCGACCACATCAACATGGATGTGAAGCGGGGCACGATCATGGGCCTGATGGGAGAGAACGGCGCCGGAAAGTCCACGATGATGAAATGCCTCTTCGGAACCTACCAGAAGGATGAGGGAACCATCATCCTCGACGGAAAAGAGGTCTCCTTCAGTGGACCCAAGGATGCCCTGGAGAACGGCATCGCCATGGTGCACCAGGAACTGAACCAGTGCCTGGAGCGCAGCGTGGTCGACAACCTGTTCCTGGGCCGGTATCCTGTGAACTCCGCCGGAGTGGTGGATGAGGCCAGGATGAAGAAGGAGGCGGCGGACCTGTTCCGAAAGCTGGACATCACAGTCAGCCTGACCGCGCCGATGCGCACGATGTCCGTTTCCAAGCGGCAGATGTGCGAGATCGCTAAGGCCATCTCCTATAATTCCAAGATCATCGTTCTCGATGAGCCCACCTCCTCCCTGACCGTGCCGGAGGTGGAGAAGCTCTTCACAATGATGAGAAGGCTTCGCGATCAGGGCATCTCCCTGATTTACATCTCCCACAAAATGGATGAGATCTTCGAGATCTGTGATGAGGTCTCGGTGCTGCGGGATGGCTCCCTGGTCATGACCAAGGCGACCAAGGACACCAACATGAACGAGCTGATCGCCGCCATGGTCGGAAGATCCCTGGACAACCGCTTCCCGCCGGTGGACAACACTCCCGGAGAGAACATTCTCGAGGTCAAGCATCTGTCCACCAAGTACGCACCGCACCTGCAGGACATCACCTTTGACGTGAGAAAGGGTGAGATCTTCGGCCTGTACGGCCTCGTTGGCGCCGGGCGGACCGAGCTCTTGGAGACGATCTTCGGCACCAGAACCAGAGCTGCCGGCCGGGTCTACTACAACGGCAGACTCATGAACTTCGAGAACCCCAGGCAGGCCATGGAACACGGCTTTGCGATGATCACAGAGGAGAGAAAGGCCAACGGCCTGTTCCTGAAGGGAGATCTGACCTTCAACACGACGATCTCCAATCTCTCCCACTACAAGAACGGCATCGCGCTCTCCGATCCCAAGATGACCAAGGCGACCTCCAAGGAGATCCGCATCATGCACACCAAGTGCATGGGCCCGGAGGACAGCATCTCCTCCCTCTCCGGCGGCAACCAGCAGAAGGTCATCTTCGGCAAGTGGCTTGAACGGGATCCCAAGGTCTTTTTGATGGATGAGCCCACGCGCGGTATCGATGTCGGCGCGAAGTACGAGATCTACGAGCTGATCATCCAGATGGCAAAGCAGGGCAAGACAATCATTGTGGTCTCCTCGGAGATGCCGGAAATCCTGGGCATCACGAACCGCATCGGCGTCATGTCCAACGGACATCTGGCAGGCATCGTCAACACCAAGGACACCAATCAGGAAGAGCTCCTCAGACTGAGCGCGAAATATCTGTAAGGGAGGGAAAACAGAAATGGCAAATCAGAAGATCCTCACGCAGGAGGAAGAAGACAAGCTCCGTCAGCCGATTGAGGAGCACGTATCTGCGATACAGAAGAAGATCGATGCACTGCGCAAGGACGGCACCGACGTGGTGGTGGAGCTGACCAACCACATCACCCTCGTCAAAGAGGACAAGAACTACACCAAGGACGAGCAGACAAAGCTGATCGCCGAGGACAGGAAAAATCTCGAGCCGGCAAAGGCCATCGAGGAGAAGAACAAACCCGAGGTGGACCGTTTGGTCGCCGAGGCAGAGAAGTACCTGGATGAGCACTTCGAAAGCGACTACTACAGCAAGGTCGTCGCTTCCTGCCAGGCAGAGAAGGAAGCCGCGCTTGCCGACTACAGCTCGAAGATGGGTGAGCTGAAGAAGGAGCATGAGAAGATCCTCTCCGGGCTCACGGACAAGCAGGAGATCAAGGACGAGAACTACGTCTACAAGAACCGCCAGTTCGATGCCTCCATGGTACGTGACAGACGTCTTCAGGAGATCAAGGACCGGCAGCATGAGGCCTTCACCTTCAAGTACCACCTGATCGATCTGCTGCGCATGTCCAAGTTCACATTCGGACAGAACCAGGCCCAGAAGCGGGAGAATCGCAAGTATACCTTCAACCGCAGACAGTTCTTCCTGCAGAACGGACTCTACATCGTCATCGTTGCGATCTTCATTTTCCTGTGCATCATCACTCCGATCGTGAAGCACACGCAGCTGCTGACGGTCTCCAACATCCTGAACATCCTGCAGCAGGCATCGCCCCGTATGTTCTTCGCCCTCGGCGTCGCAGGACTGATCCTCCTGACCGGTACCGACCTCTCCATTGGCCGTATGATCGGTATGTCAATGGTCACCGCGACCATCGTCATGCACCAGGGTGTCAACACCGGTGCGGTCTTCGGACACATCTTTGACACCACGGGCATCCCCAACGGGGCAAGAGCGATCCTGGCTCTGGTGCTGTGCATTGTGTTCTGCACCTGCTTCTCGTCCCTCGCCGGCTTCTTCATGGCGCGGTTCAAGATGCACCCCTTCATCTCCACGATGTCAAACATGCTGATCATCTTCGGTCTCGTCACGTATGCGACGAAGGGTGTTTCCTTCGGTGCCATTGAGCAGTCGATCCCCAAGATGTTCATCCCCAAGATCGGAACTTTCCCGACCATCATCCTCTGGGCGGTGGCTGCAGTTGCGATCGTATGGTTTATCTGGAACAAGACGACATTCGGCAAGAACCTCTACGCTGTCGGCGGCAACCCTGAAGCGGCTTCCGTTTCCGGTATTTCGGTCTTTAAGGTGACTCTGGGTGCCTTCATCATGGCAGGTATTCTCTACGGATGCGGCGCATGGCTTGAGTGCCTGAGAATGGTCGGTTCCGGATCTGCAGCTTATGGACAGGGCTGGGACATGGATGCAATCGCTGCCTGCGTGGTCGGCGGTGTCTCCTTTACCGGTGGTATTGGTAAGATCTCCGGCGTCGTGGTCGGCGTTCTGATCTTCACCTCCCTGACCTACTCCCTGACGATCCTGGGCATCGATACGAACCTGCAGTTCGTCTTCGAGGGTATCATCATTCTGACCGCTGTCACGCTCGACTGCCTGAAGTACGTGCAGAAGAAGTAAGAGCCATTCAGGTGCTATGCTCCTGTTTGCTGACCAATTGGGGGAGCCGGAAACGGCTCCCCTGATTTTGTCTCCAGCAGGAAGGCAAAAGAGCAGGCTCCGGCACAGCCGGAACCCGCTGTTTTGGTTCCCTGCCAAACATGCTAAAATATCCGGAAGAAACAAAAGGAAGGGATATGATGGAAAAGTACAGCGTGCTGCTCGTGGACGATGAGGAAGAGGTCATCCAGGTAATCATGCGCAAGATCGACTGGGATGCGCTGGGTTTTGCCGTGATCGGCAGCGCCTCCAACGGCGCCAAAGCCCTGGAGATGGCGGAAAAATACCAGCCGGATGTGGTGATGACGGACATCAAGATGCCGTATATGGACGGCCTGGAACTGGCAAGGCGCCTGAAGAAGGAGATGCCCACGGTTCGGATCCTTCTGTTCACCGGTTTTGACGAGTTTGAGTACGCAAAAGAAGCCGTGCACCTCGAGGTGGAAGAGTACATCCTGAAGCCTGTGAACTCCCAGGAGCTCACAGAGGTTTTCCAGCGTCTGAAAAAGACCCTGGACCAGGACCGGGAGGAGAAGCGAAGCGTCGAGAAGCTCCAGACTTACTATGAGGAGTCCCTGCCGCTTCTGCAGGCAAACTTCTTCTCGTCTCTCATCGAGGGCAGAATTCAGGAGGAGGACCTCGCCCGGTACGTGTCGGACTATCGGATCGACCTTGCTGGCCCCTTTTTCTGTATTGCGGTGTTCCACACCTCGTCCCACCATGTGCCGGAGAACATCAGCCCCCTGCTCCTGTCCATGTCGGTGCAAAAGCAGGTTCAGGAACATCTTGGCGCCAAGTGGCATGGAAAGTTCTTCACCTATCTTGGCAACACTGTGATGCTCGCCCAGCTCCCCGAGAAGGGCGCGGTCTCAGAGCTCACCGATGACTGCGACCGCTTCTGCCGCAGCATGAAGCGGATCATGGGGGCGGAGACGACGGCTGGAATCGGCAAGGTCTACGAGAACCTCCTGGAGTCTGCGGCCTCCTATGCCGGAGCCCGGGAAGCAGTGTCCTACCGGGTTCTCTACGGCACCGGCCGTGCCATTAACATCCGTGAGATCGCCCCGACAGAGAACGCGGGATTTGAGGTCTCGGATGACGAGGTGATGCAGAAGCTGTTCAAGAACATCCACCTGGGAGACAAAGAGGCCATCACCCAGTCGGTAGACAGCTTTGTGGACGGCCTCTCCCGCAAAGCAAAGAGCGTGCGCCAGTACGAAGTGGCGGTGATGGAGCTCGTGGGCAGCATCTACCGCTTTGCCTCCGGAAACCACCTGAACCCGGACGCGATCAAAAAGGGTGGAGAGAATCTCTATGAGAGGGTGCCGCGGATGGACATCCGGACCCTTCGGGACTGGCTTCTCGATCTCTCCCTCGCCTTCTCAGAGCTTTTGTCCAACGTGCGGAGCAATACCTCCAAGTCCTACGTGGAGGAGGCTCAGAACTATGTCCGGACGAATTACAACGACGTGGATCTCTCCCTCGACAAGGTCTGCAGCACGCTGGGAGTCTCCAGTTCCTACTTCTCCTCCGTGTTCAAAAAGGAGACCGGGGAGTCCTTTATCAGCTATCTGACGGATTTTCGGATGAAGGAGGCGGCAAGGCTCCTTCTCGAGACGGACGAAAAGAATTACACGATTGCGAGGAAGGTCGGCTATGAGGACGCGAACTATTTCAGCTACGTCTTCAAGAAGGCCTATGGGATGTCCCCCTCGCGGTACAGATCGGAGCATGTGACCGGCACATGAGAGTGGGAAGCAGGCAGAAAATCAATTTCATGCATGGGAAGGGGCGCACGCCCCGCGGCATTCAGCTCACGGTAATGGTCACCTTCATGATGGTGTCTCTCATCCTGATGCTGACGACAAGCCTCGTCCTCTACCAGCGCTTTGCCCTCTCATCCAGGGAGACAACCCTGCAGAACACCGAGAGCTCCCTGGAGCAGACCCAGCACACGCTGGAGGACTACCTGGTGTCGATGCGTCAGATCAGCGACGCGGTCTGCTACAACGTGGTCACGGAGCTGGACGTGGGGGATCCTGCCCTGTCCCAGGAGCTGGGCCTGATCTATGAGTCCAGCCAGGACAGCCTGGTGAGCATTGCGCTCTACAACGGGAGCGGGAGTCTTCTGGCTGCTGCGCCGGTGGTTTCCCAGAAGACCGATCCCAACGTGACCAGCCAGGAGTGGTTTCAGACTGCCATGGCGGGAATTGAGAACGTCCATTTCTCCACACCGCACGTGCAGAACCTTTTTGATGACGGCACGAAGAACTACTACTGGGTGATTTCTCTCTCCCGGGCGGTGGAAGTGCTCGACGGGGATGACACCAAGATGGGCGTCCTTCTGGTGGACATGAACTACTCCGGCATCAGCCAGATCATGGACCAGATCAACGAGACCACCAACGGCCAGTATTACTACCTGTGCGACTCGGAAGGAAACCTGATCTATCATCCCAGGAAGGTCCAGATCAGCGAGGGCACCGCCAAGGAGAATACGGACTTCGCGGCGGGACTGACCGATGGAGTCTACCAGGATACACTCCAGGGCGAAAAGCGGGATATTGCGGTCCGCACCATCAGCTACACCGGCTGGAAGCTGGTAGGCGTGATCCCCAATGAGGCCTATATCAGCCGCATTGTCAACGTGCAGTACTTTGTCATCCTGTTCTTCCTGGTGGTGCTCATGCTTCTTCTTGCGGTAAACCGCCTGGTGGCGGGAAGGATCTCCCGGCCGATTCTGCAGCTCGATGATTCGGTCAAGGCCTACGAGGCCGGGGAAAAGCCGCAGATTGTATCAGTGGGCCCTGCGGAGGTGCGGCACCTGGGCCACTCGATCCAGAAGTCCTACGAGCAGATCGATGTCCTCATGAAGCAGATCGTGCAGGAGCAGAACGAGCGCAGAAAGAGCGAGTTCGACGCGCTGCAGAGTCAGATCAACCCGCACTTTCTGTACAATACCCTGGACTCCATCACCTGGATGGTTGAGGGGGGACGCAATGAGGAGGCCGTGTACATGATCTCGGAGCTTGCCAAGCTCCTTCGGATCTCCCTGTCCAAGGGCCACACGATCCTGTCTGTGGAGGACGAGATCCAGCATGCCCGCTCCTATATGAACATCCAGAAGGTCCGCTACAAGGACCGCTTTGCGGTGGAGTATGACATCGCGCCGGAGATTCTCTCCTGCTGCACGGTGAAGCTGATCCTCCAGCCGATCCTGGAGAATGCGATCTACTATGGCGTGGGGGAGATGGACGAGGATGACGGCGGCACGATCACCGTCAAAGGCGTCCGGACCGGAGATGACGTGGAGATCACGGTGGAGGACAACGGCCAGGGCATGACAAAGGAGACGGCGGAGAACGTGCTGAAGGAGGGAAACATCGTCCACAAGCACGGCTCCGGGGTGGGCCTTGTCAATGTCAACTCGAGGATCCGCC
>JBJEYC010000393.1:0-1539 GCA_051886435.1 Lachnospiraceae bacterium | reverse complement strand
GGAGTGTGGTATCCTCCGCGAAGTACTGCTCGATCGTGTGGTTCATCGCATCCGCGACACCTGCTGCCGTCTGCCTTTTGGAGACCGTAAAGGTGTAGGTCGGATCCAGGATGGACGCCACCGGGAAGAGATGCGGGTCACTGTAGCCCACTTTGTCATTCGTCTCCGTCCGGGAGATGACGCAGCCGCCATCATACTCACTTCCGGTCGCCGCCATGGTCATGATGTCCACAACAGGAAGCGCAGCCTTCGCCATCACCTTGCCGGTGATAAGATCCCAGGTCTCCCCCTCGTACTTTGCGCCCGCCGCGATGGCCTTGGAACAGTCGAGGACGCTCCCGCCGCCGGCCGCAAGGATCACATCGATCTTCTTCTCTTTGCAAAGCGCAACCCCCGGGACGACGCTCTCTGTGTACTTCGGGTTGGGCGCAATACCGGGAAGCTCATAGATCTCGAAACCTTCAAGCAGCTCCTTCACCTTATCGTAAATGCCATTCTTTTTGATGCTCCCGCCGCCGTAGGTGAGAAGGACTCTCTTTCCGAGCGGCCTCATCACTTCCGGGAGCTTTTCAATCGCGTTCTTTCCAAAAATCAGTCTTGTGGGTGTCTGATAATCAAAGTTCTGCATGTTTTCTCCTCACTGCTTTCCCTCTGCCATACCGGTCTCCAGTCCCGGCTGCAGCGGTCCGTAATAATAGGATGCGGTTGCACCACCGTCGATCAGGAAAGTTGCGCCGGTGATGAACTGTGCCCGTTCGCTCATGACAAGCTCCGCGACATCTGCAATCTCATCTGCCGTACCCGGACGTCCTGCCGGGCACTTTGCGAACATGTTCTTATAAAAATCACCACGGATTCCATTGAATTCGTCAATCGCAAGCGGGGTTACGATGATGCCCGGCGCAATGTCATTGATCCTTGCGCCCCTCTTTCCCCACTCGACGGCCTCATACATCACGCGCTTCTCATTGCATCTCTTCGCGAGCTGATATGCCTTCAGGGTATTTTCAATGTGATCGGGCTGCAGGAAATCAAGCTTTAACAGATCCTCGGTCGGTGTCATCGCGAGCGCGCGGTCCTGCTCCGGCGTAAGCTGCTTCATGCGGAATCCGGACTGCGAGGAGATGATGACGCCGGCACCGCCCTTTGCGATGACCTTCCGCACTTCCTCCATCAGGACCGCCGTCCCGTACAGATCAACTTTCAGAATCGTCTCGATGGATGCCTGTGACGGAGAGACGCCGGCACCATTGACCAGATATCTGATTTCACCATATTTCTGTGCCTCCGCAATCAGGGCCTGAATGGATTCCCGTGAAGAGAGATCCATCTCAAACGGAACCGCATCGAATCCCGCGTTATTCATGACTTCTGCAATATTCTGCGCGTTCCTGATGCTTCTGTCCCCCAGGACGATTTTCTTTCCATAGCCGATCCGTCTGGCAATTGCCATCGAAATCTGTCCCGCGCCTGTTACGATCATTACGTCTTTGCTCATTATTTTCATCCTCCTGTCTGGTTGGTTTGTCTTCTTCCTCT
>JBJEYC010000392.1:0-1539 GCA_051886435.1 Lachnospiraceae bacterium | reverse complement strand
AGGTGATCCAGCCGCACCTTCCGGTACGGCTACCTTGTTACGACTTCACCCCCCTCACCAGACGTACCTTAGGAACCGCCCCCCTTTCGGTCAGGCTGGCGACTTCGGGTACCTCCGACTCGGATGGTGTGACGGGCGGTGTGTACAAGGCCCGGGAACGTATTCACCGCGCCATGCTGATGCGCGATTACTAGCGATTCCAACTTCGTGGGGTCGAGTTGCAGACCCCAGTCCGTACTGAGACCGGCTTTTTGCGGTTCGCTCCGCCTCTCGGCATCGCTTCGCTCTGTACCGGCCATTGTAGCACGTGTGTGGCCCAGGACGTAAGGGCCATGATGACTTGACGTCATCCCCGCCTTCCTCCGGTTTGTCACCGGCAGTTCCGTCTGAGTGCCCAGCTTAACCTGGTGGCAACGGACGGTGGGGGTTGCGCTCGTTGAAGAACTTAATCTCACATCTTACGACACGAGCTGACGACAGCCATGCAGCACCTGTGGGGAGACTCCGAAGAGCTGCACGCTTTCACGCACATTCCTCCTCATGTCAAGCCCTGGTAAGGTTCCTCGCGTATCATCGAATTAAACCACATGCTCCACCGCTTGTGCGGGCCCCCGTCAATTCCTTTGAGTTTCACCCTTGCGGGCATACTCCCCAGGCGGCACACTTAACGCGTTTGCTACGGTACCGGGGTTGCCCCCGACACCCAGTGTGCATCGTTTACTGTGCGGACTACCAGGGTATCTAAACCTGTTTGCTCCCCGCACCTTCGTGCCTCAGTGTCAGTACATGCCCAGGCGTCCGCCTTCGCCACCGGTGTTCTTCCAGATATCTACAGATTTCACCCCTACACCTGGAATTCCGACGCCCCCTGCTGTACTCAAGCCAGACAGTTTCCAGCGCATCACGGAGTTGAGCCCCGCACTTTAACGCCAGACTTGTCGGGCCACCTGCGCACCCTTTACGCCCAATGATTCCGAACAACGCTCGCCCCCTACGTATTACCGCGGCTGCTGGCACGTAGTTAGCCGGGGCTTATTCCGGGATTCACGTCATCCCCGGGGCATTCCCTCCCCGGGTTATTCCCCCTCCCGAAAAGGACTTTACAACCTCACGGCCTTCATCGTCCACGCGGCGTCGCTCCATCAGACTTCCGTCCATTGTGGAAGATTCTTAGCTGCTGCCTCCCGTAGGAGTCTGGGCCGTTCTCAATCCCAATGTGGCCGTTCAACCTCTCAGTCCGGCTACCCATCGTCGCCTTGGTGGGCCTTTACCCCGCCAACCAGCTAATGGGCCGCAGGCTCATCCCCCGGCGCTCCCGCAGGAGCTTTCCCGACCCTGCATGTGCAGGACCGTATCATGCGGTATTATCACATGTTTCCATGTGCTATTCCCCACCGGAGGGCAGATTACCCACGTGTTACTCACCCGTCCGCCACTTCCGGCCACCCGAGGGTGGCCATTCGTCCGACTTGCATGCTTAAGACGCGCCGCCAGCGTTCGTTCTGAGCCAGGATCGAACTCTCCGTCATGGAGTCCTGC
>JBJEYC010000391.1:0-1541 GCA_051886435.1 Lachnospiraceae bacterium | reverse complement strand
GTCCAGGCGTTCCCCCAGATCCTGGGGAAGGGCCTGACCATGACCATTCCCCTGACGCTGATATCTTTTGCCATTGCCATGGTGATCGCCGTGGCCGTCGCCATGGTGCAGTTTGCAAAAATCCCGGTGCTCACTACGATCTGTCGGTTCTACATCTGGGTGATCCGCGGCACGCCGCTTCTGGTGCAGCTGTACGTGATCTTTTTCGGCCTGCCAAGCATCGGCATCAACGTGGATGCCTTCCCTGCGGCAGTTCTGGTGTTCTCCATCAATGAGGGCGCCTACGGGGCCGAGACAATCCGCGGCGCCCTGGAGTCGGTGCCCGCGGGACAGCTGGAAGCCGGCAGATGTGTGGGTCTATCCTACCTGCAGATCATGTGGCACATCATCCTGCCCCAGGCCTTCCGCACCGCCTTCCCCACCTTGGGAAATGAGCTCATCAGCATGGTGAAGGACACTTCGCTGGCAGCCAACATCACGGTGACCGAGATGTTCTTCCAGACCCAGCGGATTGCGGGCCGCACCTACGAAACCATGGCCCTGTACCTGGAGGTCGCGTTGATCTACCTGCTGTTTTCGACCGTTCTCTCTCTGCTGCAGAAGGCAGGAGAGAAGCGCCTTGCCGCCTACGGCAGGCAGCTGTGAAAGGAGGCGCCATGGCACTGCTTGATATTCAGCACATCAGCAAGTCCTTCGGCCAGGGGGAGGTCCTGCGGGACGTCAACCTGAAAGTGGAAAAGGGCGATGTGATCTCGATCCTGGGAAAGTCCGGATCCGGCAAGACGACGCTCCTGCGATGTATCAACTTCCTGGAGCGGGCAGATGCGGGAACGATGATCTTTGACGGCCAGAAAGTCGACCTGCACCGGGCCGCAAAGAAGGAGATCGATGGAATCCGCAAAAAGACCGGCTTTGTCTTTCAGAACTACAACCTGTTCCGAAACCTGAACGTTTTGGAAAACGTGACGCTTGGCCTCACCGCCGGACGGAGCATGGACAAGGAGGCGGCAAAAAAGAAGGCACTGGACATGCTCGGGCGCGTCGGAATGGAAGAGGAGAAGGATAAGTTCCCGTCCCAGCTCTCCGGCGGTCAGCAGCAACGGGTCGCGATTGCGCGGGCCCTTGCCACAGATCCGCAGATCATCTACTTTGATGAGCCCACCTCCGCCCTGGACCCTCAGCTCACCGATGAAGTCCTGAACGTCATGCGAAAGCTCGCGGAGGACGGCATGACGATGCTGGTTGTGACCCACGAGATGGGTTTTGCCCGGGAAGTCTCCAGCCGGGTCGTCTTCATGGATGGAGGCCTCGTGGTGGAGGAAGGGGAGCCAAAATCCTTCTTCGCAAATCCGAAGGATGCAAGAACCCGCTCCTTCCTGCGTCTGGCAGAGAGCATCAAAACCTGATCTGACACAAGAAATATCACAGAAGGCCCCGAGGGGCTTAGGAGGAAATCAAGTTATGAAAAGAAAGAGCATATTTTATCCGTTTGCACCGGTCCTTGCGGGAACCCTGACCGCAGCCCTCCTGCTCGCAGGCTG
>JBJEYC010000390.1:0-1542 GCA_051886435.1 Lachnospiraceae bacterium | reverse complement strand
TCCTCACCTACTGGAACCAGAGTGAGTTCCAGCTCTACACGGGGAGCGAGGCGGACCGGGAGAAGCTGCGCCGCGCGATCCTCTCCCAGAGAAAGACGGGGGAGAAGACCACCCATCTCTACCTCGCCGATGTGGAGCCCTATGCCTACCAGCAGGAGATCCTGGACCGGCTCGAAGCGGAGCGGAACCTGAGGGGCCACAACCGGAACCTGGTGGTCGCTGCCACCGGCACCGGCAAGACCGTGATCGCCGCCCTCGACTACCGGAACTTCGTGCAGAAGACGGGGAAGCACTACCCGACCCTTCTCTTTGTCGCCCACCGGGAGGAAATCCTGGAGCAGAGCATCGAGTGCTTCCGGGAGGTGCTGAAGGATCCGGACTTTGGAGACCTGTTTGTGGGCTCCTACCGCCCGGAGGGAATCCGGCAGCTCTTTCTCTCGATCCAGACCTTTCAGTCAAAGAACTTCACGCAGCTGGTGACGCCGGATTTCTACGACTACATCATCGTGGATGAATTCCACCACGCGGCGGCGGATTCCTATCAGAAGCTCCTCGCCTACTTCAAGCCGAAGATCTTTCTCGGCCTGACCGCCACTCCGGAGCGCATGGACGGAAAGAGCATCCTCCCCTTCTTCGACGGCAGGATTGCGGCGGAGCTGCGCCTGCCGGAGGCGATCGACAGAAAGATGCTCTGCCCGTTCCAGTACTTCGGCCTGGCGGATGACACAGACCTTCGGCAGGTGCGCTGGACCAGGGGCGGATATGACCAGGCGGAGCTCTCAAGGCTCTACACCTTTGCCGCCGGGGTGGCGCAAAAGCGTGTGGAGCGGATCATCTGGGAGCTGAACCGGATTGTGACCGATCTGGACGACGTGAAGGGACTCGGCTTTTGCGTCTCCAAGGAGCACGCTGCCTTCATGAGCCGGCAGTTCAACGAGCACGGCATTCCCTCCCTGTGCCTTATCAGCGAGAGCGACCAGAAGGTGAGGGATGCGGCAAAGGAGGAACTCATTGACGGAAAGATCCACTTCATCTTCGTGGTGGATCTCTACAACGAGGGTGTGGACATCCGGGAGGTGAACACGATCCTGTTTCTCCGGCCCACCCAGTCGCTCACCATCTTTCTGCAGCAGCTGGGCAGAGGTCTGCGCCTTGCCCCCGGCAAGGAGTGCCTGACGGTGCTTGACTTTGTGGGGCAGGCAAACCGGCATTACAACTTCGCGGAGAAGTTCGATGCCCTGACAGAGACCGGAACCAAAGGCATCGTCGGAGAGATCGAGAGCGGCTTTGTGGATGTACCAAGGGGCTGCAGCATCCAGCTGGAGCGGAAGGCGCGGGACATCATCCTGGAGAACATCCGCTCCGCCGTGGGACATGGCTGGTCCGGGATGCTCGAGGGGATCCGTACCTTTGAGGAAGACACCGGCATGACGCTGACGTTGGAGCATTTCCTCGAGGCGTACCATCTGGACCTCACCCAGCTCTACCGGGACCAGAAGCACAGCTTTGCGGGACTCCTTGCGGCAGCAGGGCGGGGAGAGC
>JBJEYC010000389.1:0-7120 GCA_051886435.1 Lachnospiraceae bacterium | reverse complement strand
GCACCCGGGCGAACTTTGCGTCCCTGCCGAAGATGTCCTTTCCGTCCAGGATCTGATCCTCCACCCGGGAGAGCGTGTGGCGGTTGTTGTATTCCTCGTGGGCCGCGGAGACCACCTTCTCCTCGACCCGCTTCTTCACATCCTTCTCGCCGTGGCCGCCCATGTACCCGAAGTGCCAGCCGCCGTCCGCGACCCGGATGCCAATCTCCTTGCACTCCGGAAAGCGCAGGTCCCCGAGCTGCATTCCCCGCTCCTGCAGAAGGCCATACCGGCACATCCTGGTGCCAAGCCACTGCTTTTTTGCAACGCCCGGAAACTCCCCGCCGTAGGAGAGGAGATTTCCTGAGACCTCCTCCATGTTCAGATAGCAGTAAAACATGCGCTGGGCAAAGTGGTAAATCTTATCGTCCTGAAAGTGCGGCAGGATTTCCCTGATTTTGTCGGGATTTGGGATCTCATCGAGGTCAGAAAACAGGATGATGTCGTCCGGCTTTGCCCCTGCAAGCCCCCGCCCCACGGCGTTTTTCTGGAAGGTATCCCGGTCGTGGGTGTAGCCCTTGGGGGTGTCCGTCACCACCACGTGGATGATCCGGTCGGAGAACTCCCGGAACATGTCCTTGTTCTCTTCATAATACAGGGGCTTGGGAAGACCCGAAAAGGTCTCCGTCGCCTCGCTGATCACAAACTTGTCCACCACATCCGAGAGGACGTGAAGGCGGAGCTTTAGGATGTCCAGCTCATTGAAAAACTGAAAGCAGTCGTAGATCATGTGCGCTCTCCTTTGCGCCTGAGGAAGTTCGGATAGGCAGCGTTGGTGCCCTCCCACTTGTGGAACGCGAAGGGGGTGATCCCCTCGGTCTCCGGGAGCATGCGCTCGTGGGCGTAGTAGCGGGCAACCTCGATCGGGGCAATGGACATGCCCTGCTCGGTCAGAAGGTGCCGGATCTTGCAGCAGATGAATCCGTCCTCGTAGTACCAGAGTTTTCCGTAGGCGTAGTCCCCAAACCATGGGATCCCGGCCTTTTTGGGAAAGTCCAGAAGCCGCTTGCTGCGGATCCCGCAGCTGTTGCCCACCCGGCAGATATTGCCGTCCCGGTCCCGGTAGGTGGTGGTGTCGCCAGCCGGCGGCAGCGGCCAGGGTGCCCCAATGTAGTCGTAGTCCAGGAACTCATCCCGCCAGCACTCCGGATGCACGACAAAGCCATCCGCATGGACGATGAGCACAAAGTCCGTGCGGATGTGTTCCCCCAGTTCGTAGATCATCTTGTAGTTGAAGTCATCAATGCCCCGCATCCGGGATGTGTGGTCATAGCGGATGGTCTTCGGAAGGCCAAGGGGCTTTCGGTCCGTGATCAGCACCGCGTCGCCGAACCGGATGCCCCGCATGCTGTACTCCATGGCCTTTACCGTGGCAGAGATGTTCACGCTGGTCATGGCCGCTAAGGTCACGTTGGGCAAAAGGAGCCGGTGATCGGCATCATAGGCTGCCATATAATTCTTCTCCTCTCATCATCAGAGGCTGTCCCGCCGGCGGATCAGGTGAAGGCGCCGCGCCAGGGAGAGCACGGCCCGCTGCCGCAGGTCCTTTTTGCGGAGTGCCGCCGCCTGCTTTCGTCCGGCCGCAAGCGCCTCCTTGGTGGGTTTGACACCGATTCTTTTCGAAAAGTCTGTCCGCGCCCGGTACGCCTCCAGCTCCCGCCGGCATTCCTCCTCGGTAAAGAGCTTCCCCTCCCGGTCCAGATAGGTGAAGGAAGGATAGATGTTCTGCTCCCCGCTCCAGAAGCCGTCGGATGTGTTGTGTCTTGCCCAGTACTTGGGCGCCACGATCTTCTCCGCCTGTCCCGTGAAGGCGGGAAAGCAGGCAAAGCTCGAGTTCGACAGGATCAGGAACCGGGCGTTCTTCAAAATCGTGTAGTCGTGGGCGATATCCCCATGAACCGCCCGTACCTCCGGCAGGATCCGTCCCGCCGCGGCGAGATCATCCGTCACCGCGAGGAACTTCATGTCCGGCCGCAGGGTCTTCATGTAGCGCATCGCATCGAGCCAGTAGCGCCGCTCCAGAAAAAGCTCCGGCGCGCCGGCATACTCGCCGCCGCGGATGTTCAGGATGCAGACGTTCTCGCCCATATATTCCCTGTGGTCCAGTGCCGGATTGACCGTCAGCCACTTCCGGAGCTTTTCCTCATACCCGGCAAAGTACTCCCCCGCCTGGAGGTTTCCGGAGAGGAGGATGTTCTGCCCGGGGTGATCCTTCCTGAGCGTAAAGAGCTTCTCGTCCGCCCCGGCAACGTAACACCCCGTCGTGAGGTCGTGCTCCGAGTCCGGAAGATAGATCCGCTCGTCCTTCTCCGCGACCTGCACGGGAAAGTCCGCCTCGGAGAGCGCCTCCCCATAGTCAAAATCGAAGAGCTTTTTTCCGTCGACGGTGATGCTCTTTTCCAGAAGCTCCCGGTCCAGAACCGAGAACGCCATTTCGTTGATCCCGGCAAGACACCGGGTGCTTAAGTAGACAAAAAGCCGGTTTCCAAAGCCCATGCCCGGCAAGAGCCGGATGCCAAGGACCGGCTGCTTCTTGGATGGTTCCTGCTGCATACCTGCCCCCGTCAGTTTCCGATCCAGGCAGCGTACCACTGCTGGAACACAAAGTAGGACCAGAGGAGCTTGGAGAAGTTTCTCCCGCTTCCATGGCCGGCATCCCCCTCCGCAAGAAACCGCGACGTCAGGGAGGCAACCGCTTCTGCGTCAAAAAGGCCCTGGCGCTTTACCAGTTCCCTGTCCGCGTAGGTAAGGAGCTCTTCTTTGAGCGGCCCCCGAAGCCACTTGTCCAGCGGCACCGCAAAACCCTTCTTCGGGCGGTCCATCAGCTCCCGCGGCAGGTACTCCCAGGCGATGTCCCGGAGGATGTACTTCTTCACCCCATCCCGGTACTTGAACTTATGGTCAATCCGGAAGGCGTACTCTACCACCGTCACGTCCAGCAGGGGGCACCGGTTCTCCAGGGAGTACTTCATCGACGCCCGGTCGACCTTGTTCAGAATGTCCCCAGGCAGATAGGTGTCCAGGTCCAGGAGCATTCTCCGCTCCTGCCAGTTGTCCGTGGGATAGGACAGCTCCGTCGGGTAGCTGACGGGGAGGTCCCCCTCCCGCCAGCCGGCAAGAGCCCTTGCCGACGCGCCATAGCTCCCCTCTCCGAACTGCGTCTTGGTCCGGGGATCACGGTTTTTGGCGATCGTGCGGATCCGGAAGGGATACCGGTCCTCGAGCCGGCCGATCCCGGTGGGAAGCATGCCGATGACGTGGGCCACCGCGCCGAGCCGGTCGAGCTTTTGCGCCTGCGCGATTTTGTCATAGACGTTGTAGCCGCAGAAGAGCTCATCCCCCGCGTCCCCCGAGAGAGCCACGGTCACGTCCTTCTTTGCGATCTTCGACACCAGCATGGTCGGGATCTGGGAGGAGTCCGCAAAGGGCTCATCAAAGTAGGTGGGAATGCTTGCCACCAGGTCAAACATGTCTTCTTCCGAAATCACCGCTTCCGTGTGGTCGGTGCCAAGGTGCTCCGCCACCCTTCTCGCGTATCCTGCCTCGTTGTAGGCGGGATCGGTAAAGCCCACGGAGAAGGTCTTCAGAGGCGTCCCCCCGAGCTGCTCCTGGGCAAGCGCCGCGATCAGGGAGGAGTCATAGCCGCCGGAGAGAAAGCATCCAAGCGGCACATCCGCCACAAGACGGCGCTTGACCGCCTGCTGCATGAGGCCCTTTAACGTTGTCTTTGCTTCCTCATAGTCCGTGACCGGCATCTCCTGCATGCGCCGATAGGTCTCCGCCACATCCCAGTACTTTGTGGCTTCCATCGTCCCGCCGTGCACCGTAAGAACCGATCCAGGGCAGAGCTTGTACACGCCCTCCAGCACCGTATCCGGCGCATTCAGGTAGCCCTGGCACAGGTACCGCCCCAGCACATCCCGGCGGAGGCGCTTCGGAAAGCCCGGCGCCTCCAGGATGACCTTCAGGTCTGAGGCAAAGAAGATCCCGCCCTGTTCCTGTTTCCAGTAGTACAGGGGCTTCTGCCCCAGCCGGTCCCGGACAAGATACAGGGTCTTCTGATCCCGGTCGTAGAGGGCAATCGCAAACATGCCGTTAAAGCGGGAGATGCAGTCGATCCCCCACTTCTCATAGGCGGCCAGGATCACCTCGGTGTCGCAGGTGCTCTGAAAGGGGTAGTCCGGAAGCTCACTCCGAAGCTCCCGGTAGTTGTAGATCTCCCCGTTGTAGACAATGGTGACCCTGCCGTCCGCCGCGGTCATCGGCTGATGGCCCCTGGGGGAGAGGTCCAGAATGGAAAGGCGCCGCTGGGCAAGGCCAAGGTTCCACCCCTCTCCCGCGTCCCAGATCTCTGCCCCCGCGTCGTTGGGGCCGCGGTAGGTCATCAGGTCATTGAGCCTCTCCAGCTCCTCCCGCTCCATCGGCTGCTTTGAAAGAAAGCCGCAGATTCCGCACATCGATATCGCTCCTTTCGCAGGCAAGGTAAAAATCCTGCAGCGCCTTCGCGGCGCCTGCCGCGTCATACCCGGCCCCCGCAAGGGCAAGACGGTTTGCTCTCGAGCGGGCACTGCGCTCTTCATCATCCGGGATCACAAGACTCCCGATGGCGTTTGTCCAGGCGGACTCGTCCTCCAGGGAGAGGCGCTGCACGCCGGGCGTCAGGCGCACCTCGTCGGTGATCTGGTCAGACATCAGGCAGGGAAGGCCCGCCGCCTGGGCCTCCAGCATCGTGCCAGGCAGACCCTCATAGAGTGAGGGAAAGACAAAGATGTCAAATGCCTGATAGAAGTCCTTTGTTCTTTCCCTGTCGCAGCGGCCGGGGAAAAAGGCAGTCTTTTCCATGCCGGCCGCGGCAAACGCCGCGCGGACCTGGTCAAGGAGCGGTCCCTGCCCCGCAAAGAGGGCATAGAGGGGGCGCTCCGGATGCTCTTTTTTAACCCGATCACAGAGTTTTGCAATGTACGCCTGGTTTTTCATCGCGTCAAACCGGCCCACATGGCCAAGAAGGATCGCGTCTTTGGGAATCCCAAACTCTGCCCGGATGCGCGCCCTTGCAGCGGGGTCATAGGCAAAATCGGCAAGCTCGATCGCGTTTGGCACCTGGATCACACGGCCTTTCTCCACCGCCTCTTTTCCAAAGACCGCAAGAGAAGCGGCCCCGGAACAGGAAAAACAGACGTCGCAGTGGGAGGCGAGGTTTTTTCGGAAAAACTTTGTGGCAAGGCCCCGGATCCCCGGGTCCACACCCGCGCTTCTTGCGTGGGCGATGGTCACCGGAACCCCCGCCGCCTTGGCGATCGGCAGGTAGACCCCCGCCATACTGGTCATGTGGCCCTCCACGGCGGCGAAGTCGTGGTGGGCTGCAAAAAAGGCCCGGCAGGCCTTCTTATATTCCAAAAGGTTCGTCCCGGTAAACCGGGGCAGGCAGTAGATCCTGCCGCCAAGAGAACGCACCTCGCTGTCGTAGTCCTCCGGGGAGCGGCGCTGCATCAGCGCCTCGGTGGAGTCGTCCCCGCCCTCTGCCTTCGTGTGGACCAGAAAGTCAAACTGGACTTTACTGCGGTCCATGTTCCGGTAGAGATCCATGATGCGGGACTCGGCGCCGCCCATGTTCAGGCGGCCGAGGACGTGCAGGACGCGTACGGTTTTTTCTTCCATCTGTATTTCACTTCCTGTTTCTTGCGGCCATCAGGGTCCGCTTGGCAAGGGCCATGCCGTATTCCTGAAAACGTCCAAAGACCCCCTGCTTCTTTGCCTGGTAGTACAGAAGCTCCCGGTAGGGCAGCATGTTCTGGCGGGCAAACACCTCTTTGTAGTAGGCAAACCCATCCTCGGAGAGGGTGTTGGTGTGCACCACAAAGGTGGTGACGCCCTCTTTTTCCGGGTGCTTCAACACGGCCCCCCGGTCCGCGGAGATCGGGTAAAACGTAATTCCACGGTAGAGGTAGGGGCGGCGGCCAAAGCCGTCCGTCATCCTGGTAAAGCCGCTCTCTGTCAGAGCCCGCAGGGTATTTCGGTCATAGGAGTGAGCAGGCGCCATGAAGAGGTCCGTCACGATGCCGTGGTCCTCCAGGATCCGCTTTCCCTCCCGGATAAGCCGCAGCTGTTCCTCATAGGGAAGACCCGCAAACTCTGATTGGGCGTTTAACGGAAAGAGGCCCCCTTTTTTCGTCGTGTAGACGTGGTGGCAGCCGTGCATCGCGATCGTCCAGCCGTTTTCCTGCATTCTGCGGACCTCATCCCAGAAGTCCGCCCGGGGCGGGTTCTTCGCCAGCTTCGGATCCCGGCAGTCGGGCACGACGCCGATCAGCGGCAGGACGTAGGCCTCGTCCATCAGCGCCTTGAAGCGCAAAAATTTATCCCAGTCCATGTCCGGTGTGATGTCGTCGAGTCTGACTGCGATCTTCATGTTCCCCTCCCGCGCGGTGTCTGGATGTCGAAATTCAGTATACTGTTTCGCCCTTCCTGCCGCAATGTTTCAAAACGGGACTGCCTGGATCGCTCCATGCAGTCCCGCTTGTGTTTTCCGCTTATGAATCTTCCCAGGGCGTCACCGTGATCCGGACGATGCTGTCCTGGACCTTGGTTCCTCCGGCATAGAGGCGGTAGGAGGTCTCCGCCGTGATCTTCTTCTCCTCCTCCGAGACGCCCACGTGATCCGCCTCTACGAGAAGTTCGAGCGCCCCCATCGGGGTCTGGTAGAGCGTGGGATGCGCCACCCCCTCGGCAAAGTGCATTCTTGTCTCACTGCCGCTTCGCCGGATCACTTCGATCTCCGCGTCGTTGAACTTGACCGTGGTCTTTACCGGCGTCCGCTCTCCCTCCCGGTTCTCGGTAAACAGAAGGAAGTGCCAGCCATTTCGGCTGTAGTATTTTCCGCGGACATCGGTCTGCACCGGCTCCTGGGCTTCTCCCTCCTGCCGGTGCTCCCCGGTGATCCGGATCCGGACGTCCCCGGTCATCAGAGCCTCCAGTAGTCCCAGGCGGGCGCCGGGTAAGCGCTCCTGTCGTACATGCCCTTCAGATCCACGAAGACCTTGGTGGACCACTTCGGATTGTAGAAGGTTGCGATCTTCTCCGG
>JBJEYC010000388.1:0-1549 GCA_051886435.1 Lachnospiraceae bacterium | reverse complement strand
GGGTTCTCATCCCAGCTGACGATATCGATCTTCTCGCCGCCGAGCTGGTCGACGATGCTGTTGACACGGGATCCGTTGAGACCGACGCAGGCACCGACGGGATCCACGTTGGGATCGTTGGAGGACACGGCGATCTTCGTGCGGCTGCCCGCCTCTCTGGCGATGCTGCGGATCTCGACGATGCCGTCGTGGATCTCCTGCACCTCTTCCTCGAAGAGGCACTTGACAAGATCCGGATGGGTCCGCGAAACCAGAATTCTCGTGGAGCCGTGGTTGGAGAGACGCACGTCCAGGACATAGACCTTGACTCTGTCGTTGACGTGCAGGGTCTCGCCCTGCACCATCTCCTTGTCATTTAAGATGCCCTCGGCGCGGCCGAGGTTGATGGCGAAGCCGTGTCCCATCTCGTGGGCAACGGTGCCATTCATCACGGTGTGGATCTTGTCCTTGTAATAGTTGTAGACGGAGTTGCGCTCCTCCTCGCGGATCTTCTGGAGGATGACGTTCTTTGCGATCTGGGTTGCAATTCTGCCGAAGGACTGGGAGTTGATGTCGACCTGAACCACGTCGCCGACTTCACCGATAAGATGAAGCTTTGCCGCCTCTTCCTGGCTGATCTGCGTCTGGGAGTCCTCCACGTCATCCTCCGTGGGGACAATGGTCTTCTCCGCGTACACGCGGTAGTCGCAGGTGTCACGGTCGATGGAGACCTTGATGTTCTCCGTGCGGCCGAAGCTGTTCTTGCACGCGGTCACGAGCGCCTGCCCGATTGCGTCAAACAGCGTATCCTGGGAGATATTCTTCTCCTTCTCGACCATTTCCATGGCGGTTTTCAGTTCAGTGTTCATTTTTTCGTTGTCCTTTCTGCGGCAGTGCCGCATACCCTGCCCCTTCGGTGCCGGGCGCTCAGAAATCGATCGCAAGGCGGATCTTTGCCAGGTTTTTCCGCTCGAGGACGAGCTCACTGCCGTCCTCCTCTTCCAGCGTCACCGTATCGGCGTCAAAGGCCCGCAGAATTCCCGAGAACTGCTTCGTCCCCACATTGCCGACAGGCCGGAAGGTTGTCCCCTCCACTTCTTCCCCGATGGACTGGGCAAAGTGCCGGTCCTTGGTCAGTGCCCGTCCGAGCCCGGGGCTCGAGACTTCCAGCGTGTAGGCATCGGGGATGAAATCCGACGCATCCAGCGCATCCGAGAGAAGCCGGGAGACGGCCTCACAGTCGTCGATCGTCACGCCTCCGTCCTTGTCGATGTAGCAGCGCAGGTAATTCTCCGATCCCTCCCGGACGTACTCCACGTCGTACACCCGCACCCCGCAGGATGCGGCGATCGGGGCAAGGATCGTCTCGGCCTGCTCCGCGATCTTTCCCGTCTTTGCCATAGTCCCTCCAAAACCTCCGCACCGGGTGAGATTCCCGCGCAGACTGACAGAAAGCAGGGAGTGAACCTTGCGGTTCACTCCCTGTTCCAGACTTCATTCAAGCTTTTCGTAGCATACCACACTCTTTGGTATCCTGCAAGTGAAATTTCGAAGTTTTACGACGATTTCG
>JBJEYC010000387.1:0-1558 GCA_051886435.1 Lachnospiraceae bacterium | reverse complement strand
GGATCAGCTTCAGGACGCCGCCCATGCCGGCGCCGATGGCACCGCCAAAGAGCACGTAGACCGCCATCAGGACGGCCATGATGGCCACCGCTGCCGCAGTGCCGATGCTGGGGAACAGAACGCTCACCAGGCCTGCGCCGGCGACCACCTGCGCAAGGACGCTGATGAAGATGCCGATGGAGCAGAGGGCCGAGCCGATCGTCTCGACCTGCTTGCCGTACTCCCGGCGGATAATCTCAAACTCAGTGGTGCAGCCGCTCTTGCGGATGGGATCTGCAAAGAAGAGGGCAAGAAGCAGGCACCCAATGCCGGAACCCAAAGTGAACCACCAGGCAGAGAGGCCGTAGGTGAAGGCCAGCTGTGCCGTGCCAATGGTCGCCTGCGAGGAGACCAGGGCACCCATGATGCCGCCGCACACCAGGAGGCTTCCGCCACCGCCGCCTCCGGTTGCAAAGTCTGCGCCTCCGGAGACCTTTTTCCCGGAGTAGAGACTGACGCCGATGATCAGGGCGAGGGTGACCGCAATGCCTGCGATCTGTAGAATGGAAACCGACATGTTTGCCTCCCCGGATGCCGTGCAGCATCCGTGCCATAAGAAAACAGGCCGTCATTTTGACGGCCGCTGTGCAGATGCGGATTCTGCTGCCTGGGGAATGCTCAGGGGATGCGAAAGGGGCGATCTGCGGACGTGAACCGGAAATCAGCAGAATTTTGCAACGGAATTCGGTCTTTGTCCACACTTTTGCTGTGATATCCGGAGAATTTCCACGTTTTATACGGTTTTGCAGGTTTTCATCGGTCTCTTTTGGGCAAGATTGTGCTATTCTGGAGTTGTTGGAAATTCTCATCGAAATGGATTTCAACCCAACAAATAGGAGGAGGCAGACCATGTGTACCTGCGCTATGTACCATACCAAAGATCACTACTTCGGCCGCAATCTGGACCTGGAGTTTTCCTACCAGGAGTCGGTGACCGTGACCCCGCGGAATTTCCCGATTCCCTTCCGAACAAAAGACACCCTGACCAACCACTATGCCATGATCGGCATGGCTTTTGTCTGCGGCGGTTTCCCGCTCTACTATGACGCCACCAATGAGTACGGCCTCTCCATGGCAGGACTCAACTTCCCGGGCAACGGGTACTTCCCGGAGCCCGTCGAGGACGGGAAGGACAACATCTCCCCCTTTGAGTTCATCGCCTGGATTCTCGCCCAGTGCAAGGACCTCAAGCAGGCACGGGTGCTGCTGGACCGGATCCGTCTCGTCAACATCCCCTTCAGCAAGGAGCTTCCGATCACCCCGCTCCACTGGATGATCGGCGACCAGACGGGATCGATCGTCGTGGAATCCGTCAGAGACGGTCTCCACATCTACGAGAACCCGGTTGGCGTCATGACAAACAATCCGACCTTTGACAAGCAGCTCTTCCGCCTCAACGACTACCGCGGCGTGTCCGCAGGTCCCTCGGAGAACACCTTCGCAAAGGGCATCGACCTCGATCCTTACAGCAGAGGTATGGGCGGCATCGGTCTTCCCGGTGACCTCTCCTCCGGTTCCC
>JBJEYC010000386.1:0-1561 GCA_051886435.1 Lachnospiraceae bacterium | reverse complement strand
GCCTCGTACCGCTCGTTCAGCTCTCCGGCTCCCGCCCGCTCGATCCGCGCGGCGTAGAGCTGGTAGGTGCCGCCCTTTTCCCAGACGGTGATGCTGCCGGTCACCAGGACTTCATCTCCCTCGTGCATACGAAAAGAAAGGCCTCTTGACACACTCCCTGCAAACATGATGCAGGACAGTGTCCCAGAGGCGTCCTTGAGTGTGAAATAGATATGTCCGGAGCTGTGGTACTTCAGGTTGCTGACCTCTCCGCGGACGCAGAGATTCCGGAGCAGGTAGTCCGAGGAAAAGAGATTCCGCAGGTAGGCATTGACCTGCCCGACGGAGAACACCCTGCCCTTATTGGCCGGCATCCGGCTGTGCCTTTCCGGCTGTGAACTTGGCCAGAACGCCGTTGACGAACGCTCCGGAATTGTCCGAGCCAAACTTCTTTGCCAGCTCCACCGCCTCCGAGATGGCAACGCCCTCGGGAATGTCGTCATCATAGCGGATCTCGTAGACGCCGAGCCGCAGGATGGCGAGCTCCACGCGCCCCACCCGATCGAGGGTCCAGCCCTTCATCTTCTCGGAGAGCTCCCGGTCGATGTCGGGGAGTTTTGCCACGATCCGGTTGACTTTGTCAGTGATGTAGGCGCGGTCCTTATCCGTAGCCGTGAAGTCGCCGCTGGTGAAGAACATGTCCTCCTGCTGCGGCAGCTCGTCCACGCTGTTGAATTCCAGGCGGAACAGGATCTTAAAGACCTGCTCCCGCATGCTGCTTCTTTTCATAAATCTCTCAGTTGTCCTTGTCTTCCTGGGTTTCCGGCATCTTGATGCCCGCAATGCGCACGTTGACGTCCGCTACGGAGAGGCCGGTCATGTTTTCAATGGCCTGCTTGACCCGAGCCTGTACCTTGCTGCTGGTGGCGGGGATGTTGAAGCCATAGTCCATGATGACGGAGAGATCCGCACGGACCTGGCCGTCTGCCACTTCGACCCGCACGCCCTGGGTGGGGCGCTTGGGCGCCGATTTGCCGAAAAATCTCTGGGTGGAGTTGCCGGCCATCTCGGCGACGCCGTCCACCTCCTGTGCTGCATATCCTGCGATCATCGCAACCACGTCGTCCGCGATCCGGACGGTTCCGATGTCAATGTCGTGTTCCCGGTTCTCCGCAGCCGTCTGTTCCTTCTCAGCCATGGAAGTTCCTCCTTACTGGTTGCAAGTGTGGGAGCCGCCGGGGGACCGGCGGCTGTGAACATTTTAGCAGATTTGCCCGCCTTTGCCTATGATACGAAATTAATTCTTTGAGAATTCCTGCAGTTCCAGACCCTTGTTCCGATCCAGCACCATCTGGGGGCTCCAGGGGTTCACAAACAGAAGAAGCGGCCGGTCCTTCATGTCCTTGACCAGCTTCATGTCCGTGGTTCCCGTGATGTGCTTCACATCGCCCTCGCACTTCGTGATCCAGCGGATGTGCTCATAGGGCAGCATCTCCAGGTTGATCTCCACGTTGTACTCGTTCTGCAGGCGGAACTTCAGGACATCAAACTGCAGCACGCCGACGACGCCTGCGATGATCTC
>JBJEYC010000385.1:0-1566 GCA_051886435.1 Lachnospiraceae bacterium | reverse complement strand
AGAAACACCGAACGATCCGGATCCAGATGATAGCGGGTCAGAAGCAGCTGGTAGATCTCCGGAGCCGGCTTGATTACCTGCTCCTCAAAGGAGAGAATGCCGCCATCACACTCCGACCGGAAGGCCATTGCCTCGCCGCAGTCCCGCAGCGCTGTCTCCGAAAAGTTGGACAAATAATAGACCTTCCGTCCGGCCGCACGAACCTCCCGAATCCAGGGAAGCGTGGTATCGCGCTTGGTCACAATGCCAGGCATGGAAGCAAGGGACTTCTCGATGTCGTTTGCAAGCTCCGGCGCATCCTCTTCGAAAAAGCCCCGGATCTCGGCATCCTCAAAGACACCCCGGTCGTACTCATCCCACCAGGGTGAGCGCATTGTGGCATCCGCGAGCTTCTTTGCCATCTCAGCCGAGTAACCGCGCGCTTGGTAGTAGTCGTCCGTATGGTAGTCCACCAGTACACCGCCGATATCAAAAATCACGTTTTCAATCATGGTCTGTCATCCTTTCCCTCTGTCCCCGGCTGTCCTCCCGGATCCGGTCAAAGAGGTGCTTTGCTGCGGTAGGGAGCGGTTCTCCCTGCCTGGCTGCCACATAAAACTGCCGCTCCGGAATCTTCTCGGAAAGAAGGATCGGAAAAAGCGTTCCCCGCTCCATGTCCTTCCGTGCAAAATCCTCCACCACCGCGCCGATGCCAAGATTGCGCTTCGCGAACTGCACGATCATGTCGGAGGTGGAGAGCGCAAACTCCGGCGAAACCGATACCCCGTATCGGGCCAGTTCCCGGTCCAGGTAGCGGCGTGTGGAGGTGTTCTTCTCCAAAAAGATGAGCGGCAGCTCCGCCAGTTCCCGCAACGTGATCTGCCGGTTCCGAAGTCTTGCAAACTTCTCTCCCGCCACAAAGATATCGCGGATTGTGCGGACGGGAAATACCTCGATACCCGCGTTCTCCTCTTCCTTGAGGGGTCCGGAAACCACCCCGAAGTCGATGGTGCCGGCCCGGAGATTTTCCAGGGTCTCAGGAGTCGGCGCATTGGAGACGCTGACCTTGATTCCTGGGTACTTCTCATGGAAGGTCTCCAGGTAGGGAAGCAGGAAAAAGTGCAGCGTCATGTCGGAGGCTCCCAGGTGAACTTCTCCCAGATCCAGGTTCTGCATGCGCTGAACTGCCTTCTCTCCGGCATCCAGAAGATCCATACCGCGGGAGACATAGGTATACAGGGTCTCGCCCTCCCTCGTCAGTTTCATACCCCTTGCGGTGCGCACAAACAGCGGGATTCCAAAGTGCTCCTCGAGGTTTTTGAGCTGCTGGGAGACGGCTGGCTGGGAAACTGACAGCGCCTTCGCCGCGGCAGAGACTGACCCCTCCCTGGCTATGTAGAGGAAGGTCAGTAAATTGGCCGGATCCGACCGCATGTTGCCCCCTTTCCGCACAAAAAGGGCAGCGGATCGGATTTCTTCCCCGCTGCCCATCGTCCGCTTTCCGGTATTTTTATTTTACCGAAGCGGTGAATCTCTGTAAATGATATCTGTGCGCGCCGGCCCGTTGGAGACCATCGTGATCGGATA
>JBJEYC010000384.1:0-1571 GCA_051886435.1 Lachnospiraceae bacterium | reverse complement strand
TCCGGGACCTGGTGGTTTACACGCTGAACAGCACCGGGCTCGAGGGAGAGGGCTTTCCCGACGCAAGAACCTTCAAGGACGCCCTGCTCCGCAAGCTCCCGGACCTCATCCTGCTGGACATCATGCTCCCCGGAGAAGACGGGATTCAGATCCTGAAGAAGCTCCGGGAAGGGGAAGTCACCAAGGATATCCCCGTGATCATGGTGACAGCAAAGGGAGCAGAGTTTGACAAGGTCCAGGCGCTGGACCTGGGAGCAGATGATTACGTGACCAAGCCCTTCGGCATGATGGAGCTGGTTTCGCGGATCCGGGCGGTGCTTCGGCGCACCCGGGCCAAGAACCAGACCACCCAGGAGGAGATCCTTTCGATCGGGCCCATCCGGCTCGACAGTGCACGGCACGAAGTCACCACCGACGGCAAGCCGGTGCAGCTCACCCTGAAGGAGTATGAACTCCTGCGCAAGATGATGGAGAATGAGGGCGTGGTCCTGACAAGAGACCAGCTCCTCGTCGACATCTGGGGCTATGACTTTGACGGCGAGACGAGAACGGTCGATGTCCACATCCGGACACTGCGGACCAAGCTCGGCGATGCCGGCGATCTGATTGAGACGGTGCGCGGCGTGGGCTACCGGATCAAGTGATGTGGCGATGAAGAAGAAGATTCAGAGAAGCATGATTCTGGTGATTGGGGTGACGCTGCTGGCGGCATATTCAATCACCATTATTTTTGCCTACGGGCGGATCCGGGAACTCGCGCAGGAGAACATCCTGCACGAGGCCCGGTACATTGCCGAGGCGGTGAACCTCTCGGGTGAAGCCTACCTGGAGAAGTTCAGCGAAGTCGAGAGCGGCACAAGGCTCACGCTGATCCAGAAGGACGGGCAGGTGCTCTACGACAATGAGACCAGCGGGATCACCGAGAACCACCTGCAGCGGCCGGAGGTGCAGGAGGCCCTGAAAAACGGCATTGGCACTTCGATCCGTCATTCCGACACGATCGGGCGGGAGATGTACTACTGTGCGGTGCTTCTGGACAACGGCAACATCGTACGCATCTCCAAGGAACAGGCAACGGTCCTCTACACTGCCCTGGAACTGCTGCCGGTGATGATTCTCATCGGCGCGGTGATGCTGATCGCAGCAAGCCTCCTGGCCAGAAAGAGCGCCGATGCCCTGGTGCGCCCCATCAACACCCTGGACCTGGACCATCCCCTCAACAACGATGTCTATGAGGAGCTCCATCCCCTGCTGCAGAGAATCGAGGAGTCCAATCGCATCAAGGAGGCGGCAGCCCAGTCGAGACAGGAGTTCTCCGCCAATGTCTCCCATGAGCTGAAGACGCCGCTGACCTCGATCTCCGGCTATGCCGAGATCATGGCAAACGGCCTGGTACAGCCCAAGGACATCCCGGAGTTTGCGGGACGCATTCAGAGCGAAGCAAGCCGCCTTGTCACTCTCATCGACGATATCATGAAACTCTCGAAGCTCGACGAGGGCGAGATCGCAGAGCAGAAGGAAGAGGTGGACCTCTTCCGCTTGAGCCGCGACATCTGCACCCGCCTTGCGCC
>JBJEYC010000383.1:0-1575 GCA_051886435.1 Lachnospiraceae bacterium | reverse complement strand
TTTTGGAGATACTTGTCAGCGTGGCAAGCGTCATACTGCTGTCATCCGTCCACGTTCCGGCAGGCATCGCATACGCCCCGCCTCCCCGCATGCCGGTGACCGGATGGCATGCCACTTCTTCCCGGGATTCAAACTGTACCGGATCCCCGAGTGCATCTCCCGTCAAAACTCCCATGATTCCGTCAAGCCAATACTCCTTCATCTTCTCTCCTCCCCTGTCGCGGATTCTTCCGCACCGGTATCTGCCACGCTTCTCATCTGATCCCTCAGGACTTTTTGTGTCGCTTGCTGTAGTCCTTGCGGATTGGATCCAGCAGATCTCCCGCATTGAACATCTCATTCATTTTCTCGACACTGGCCGCCCTGCGCGCACAGGCAACCGTATTGGAAACGGTCTCATAATTCAGCTGTGTACCGGCTCCGTCATGCTCATAATTCACTGCCCGGCTGGCGCTGATCCCAAATTTGGCAGCTTCCTGGATGGCATCGATATTTGCACCGAGAAACAGGAATTCCCAGTGGTACGTTTCCTGCTGGCGCCTGATCATGCGGCGCACCTCTTCGAAACGGTACCTGCGGCTCGAATTCTCCAGCCCATCCGTTGTGATGATGAAGATGGTCTTCTCCGGGACATCCTCCTCTCTGGCATACTTATGGATGTTCCCGATGTGGTGGATGGCTCCGCCGACTGCATCCAAAAGAGCCGTGCAGCCGCGGACATAATACTGCTCTTGCGTCATCGGCTCGACCTTCTGGATGTCCACCCTGTCATAGAGGACCTCCGACCGGTCATCAAACAGGACAACCGACACCAGCGCCTCTCCTTCCTCCTTTTTCTGCTTTGCAATCATGCTGTTGAAACCTCCGATGGTGTCTGCCTCCAGTCCGCCCATCGATCCGCTTCTGTCCAGTATCATGACCAGTTCCGTCAACCCTTTTCGCATTTGGTTACCTCCTTCGCCTTCTTAAGGCGTTCCCGTCATCTGATGATGCAAGGATAGCAGGGGGAAGCTGGCAGAAGGTCGCTTCCGGAGCGACTTCACAATCCGCCTGGGCCGGCCGAAACGAAGTCAAAAAAGGGCACCTCCTTTCAGAACGGACTCTGAAAGGGGGTGCCCCTGGGCTTTATTTACTGTGATCGTACGGATTTTCGCCGCGCGGCAGCCTGTTACGCGCTCTCAATCCGGAACTTGTGCTCCGGATCCGAGGAGAGACGCTCTCTGTCTGCCGGCTCGCTCCAGAGCGCCTCGTCCGGTCCGATGGGGAGAATGCTGTTCGGGTTCGTGGCAAGGCAGCAGAGGTGATAGTGCTTTTTGATTGCATCAAAATCCGTGTTGTCCGCAAAGGCGGGTTCTGCAAAGAGGTCTCTCGCATATCCCCAGAGATTGGGATAATCGCGCAGCATCCGAAGATTGACCCGGAAACCATTGAAATACGCAAGGTCAAACCGGGCCAGCGTGACATACAGGCGGACGTCGGACTCCGTGATGTAGTCCCCAAAGAGAAATCTCCTGTTGGAGAGTCTCTCCTCCAGGCGGTCATACGCCGCAAAGACCAGCCGGAAGGCATCGCTGT
>JBJEYC010000382.1:0-1580 GCA_051886435.1 Lachnospiraceae bacterium | reverse complement strand
TTGCAGGTCTTGCGGTCAAACGTCACAAGGCCCTTGTGGTTCACGCCGGGCTCCCCCGCATCAGAGCGCCCGTCCGCGCCGAAGTCAAACATATTCCAGACGCTCATCATCCACAGATAAGGCCGCTCCGACCACATCTTCAGCATGTGCTCGTGATACAGGCACTGGTACTGCTCGGAGTCATCGCCCCGCTTCGGGGTGGATGTCTGATAGGAAATCAGGGCGTCCGCGCCAAATTCGGAGAGGCCGATCGCCCGGTCCGGGTGCTTTGCGTGATAGGCGTCAAAAAAGGCGTCGTTGTCCTGAAGCGTCCCCAGGTACCATCCGTAATAGAGGTTGTAGGCGGACACATCCGGAAGGGAGACGAGCGGATCATCCGGATCCAGCAAAAAAGCGTGGGCCATGGCGGTCAGTCTTGAGGGATCCAGACGATGGCAGAGGTCATTGAGCCTCTTGTGATTTTCATAGATGGCCGGTGTCGGGCCCCCTGTCACGGTGATCTCGTTGGAAAGCGCCCAGCAGATGATGGAGGGGTGCTGCCGATTCTGCAGAATCAGCTCTGTCATCTGCTCCGCCGTGTTCTGGCAGGCTCTCGGGTTGTCCTTGTGCTCCGTGATGTACGGAATCTCCGCCCAGACGATCATCCCGTACCGATCGCACAGATCGTAAAAATACGGGTCATGCTGATAGTGGGCAAGGCGGATCATATTTGCCCCCATCCCGCGGATCAGATCCATATCCTCTTCCATCTGTGCATGGCTTACGGCATTGCCGACGCCTCTTCGGTCCTGATGCCGCGCCACGCCGATCAGCGGATAGGATCTCCCGTTCAGGAAAAAGCCCCTCTTGGGGTCCACGGAAAAGCTCCGGATGCCGATGGTCTCCTGCACCTCGTCGGTCACCGCTTCGCCGTGCAGGACCTGCGCCGTCACCTTATAGAGATAGGGGTCCGGAATCCCATCCCAGAGATGGGGCTTTGCGATCCGCATCTCTCCTTTCCAGGTCTTCCTGGCGGGATCTTTCTCTGCGCTATTTTGAATTTCCCGGCAGACCTTGTTGTCATTTTCGGGAAGCAGGGTCAGATATTTCCATTTTCCGTGCGCGCCATCGCCGTCAACCCGCACCCGGACCGCATCTGCCTCGCCTGCCGTAATCCCTTCGAACGCAACTTTCGCGCTTTGATCTTTTTGCACGAGGGCCTGGGCAGAAAACCCGTCCGTTCCGTGATCACCCGGCTGAAAGTGCGGGCACATGACAGTCTCGTCGTTTTTGCTGTCCTCCTGTCCGGCAAACACGAGAAGCCGGACGCCGCGGTAGAGTCCCCCGTAGAAAGTAAAATCCGCTTTCTGGGGATAGACGTGATCATTTGCGCCGTTGTCCACGGCGATGCGAAGGAGGTTGTTCTCCTCCAGGTACGGGGTGAGCTCAGCGCGAAACAGGGAAAACCCTCCCTCATGGTGGTCAATCGGATGCCCATTCAGTGAAACGTCAGCGGTCATGGCCGCTGCGCCCACTTCCAGATAGACCTCCAGGGCAGTTTTCTTCCCCGGAACGCCCTTGGAAATGGCGCGCACCAGATC
>JBJEYC010000381.1:0-1580 GCA_051886435.1 Lachnospiraceae bacterium | reverse complement strand
ATGATGATGCAGATGTGGTACCGGGATCCCCATGCCGCGGACACGGAGGCGGGGAAGGCAGTCTGCCGGGCCCAGGAGGCCGCAGCGGATGCGCTGGACGACTTCACCTTCTCCTTCAATATCTCCCTGATCGCGGACGATGTGGAGCGCAATCCGGTGAACGCCGGGAACATCCTTCATTACTTCGAGAAGGAGGCCGTGCCTGCTTTCAAGAAGCTGGATGAGCGCCTGCAGCTGGTCTGCCGGCTGGACTGGTACTCCTGCATCCTGCGACTTCTGGAGCAGGTTGCGGCGATGCCGCGGGAGTGCAGAAAGAAAAAGACATCGGCCTTTGCCGAGCGTCTCGACATGCAGAACCGCTGGCCCAGGGATCTTGCGCGGTACCGGGAGCTGGAGGAAAAGACGCCGGAAGCGGACAAACTCCCCGGATTTGACGCCTGGCTGGAGAAAACTGACACGGAGCTTGCAAAACCTGTCATCGCGAAGTGGAAGAAGGCCGCGGCCTACTCTCACTTCCGCAAGACCGTTGGACGGGTGGTCGGCATCGCGGCGGTGGCTGTGATCAGCGCTGCCATCTGGCAGATCTACTCGGGAACCGGTTTTCTGGCCCGGGCGCTCGGCATCCACAGGCCAAGACTCGTCTCCGAGGAGACGATCACCGAGGACTTCGGAGGACTGTTGACGGAGCAGGTGCCGATCAAGACCAACAGTGACGGAACGAAGGATTTTAACGCAAGCACGATCCTGAAGACCGATGATGGCAGCTTTGACGATACCAATATGATGGACGGTGATACCACCACCGCCTGGGCGGAGGGCGAGAAGAACGACGGCACCGGAAAGCGTCTCTACTTCAATGTGGAGGGCACTCAGTTCGTGCACTATCTGGTGATCTGGAATGGCTGGCAGAAGGATGATGACACCTTTACCCAGTACAACCGCTTAAAGAACGTGACACTGCGTATCGACAACGGCACCAGCAAGGTCAACACCAGCATTACTCTAAAGAGCACCGAGGGTCCTCAGTACATCCTGATTGATCAGGATGTGGACCGGTTCTGGATCATCATGAATACCGTCTACCGTGGCGAGGCCTCTGACAACGTGACCTGTGTGTCGGAAGTGGAAATCTACTGAGCCCCAGTGGTGACAAAACGAAAGAAAAGAATGGAAGAGAAAGAAAAGGCAGGGCGCGGTTGCGCCCTGCCTTTTCTGGAATCGGGATATTCAATATTAATTGGAATAAAAAAATTCCTGCCGAACTTCCCGGCAGGAACTCATGTCCGTGCGCCTTCAGGGACTCGAACCCTGGACACCCTGATTAAGAGTCAGGTGCTCTACCAACTGAGCTAAAAGCGCAAATCCGCTGTGCTGCATTTCGCAGGCACGAGTGATATCTTACCCCGGCTCTGGAAAAAGCGCAAGAGAAATTTGAAGAAAAAACAGCACAAAATTTTCTGCTCCGGAGCCGGATCCTTCCGACAGTTTTGAAAAGGACAAAAAAAGAACACCATCCCCGCGGCCTATGCCGCAAAAACAGTGCTCCCGCTGCGCCTTCAGGGACTCGAACCCTGGACACC
>JBJEYC010000380.1:0-1582 GCA_051886435.1 Lachnospiraceae bacterium | reverse complement strand
CACATATGAACGTACAGGATTTGATTGCAAAGAGAGCCAAGGCATGGGAGGCGGCAAAGTCCTTCCTTGAAGCTCACAGGGGAGAGAATGGTGTTCTCTCTGCCGCAGACGGGGAAACCTATGACCGGATGGAGAAGGAGATCACGGATCTTACCAAGGAGATTGACCGCCTGAACCGTCAGGCTGCGATTGAGGCGCAGCTGAACCAGCCGACCTCTTCTCCGCTTTCTAACATGCCTTCTGCCGGCGGGGAGAAGCCGAAGAAGCAGGGCCGTGCTTCTGACCAGTATGCCAAGGACATGCTGACCGCAATGCGCACGAACTTCCATCAGGTATCTGATCTTCTGCAGGAAGGCGTGGACGCCGACGGAGGATATCTTGTTCCGGAGGAGTGGGATTCGAGACTCATCGATGTCCTTAATGAGGAGAACATCATGAGAGGCCTTGCGACCCAGATCACGACTTCCGGTGAGCACAAGATCAATATCGCCGGCGCCAAGCCGACGGCTGCATGGATCGAGGAGGGCGGGGCTCTCCAGTTCACCGATGCGAAGTTCGGCCAGAAGATTCTCGATGCGCATAAGCTCCACGTTGCTGTGAAGGTGACCGAGGAGCTTCTCTACGACTCCGTGTTTGATCTTGCCGGTTACATCACGGACCAGTTTGGCATCGCGATCGCCAATGCGGAGGAGGATGCCTTCCTGAACGGCGATGGCAAGGGGAAGCCGACCGGCCTCTTTGATGAGACGAACGGCGGTACCGTGGCAAAAACCCTCACCGGAACCAAGCTCGGCACCGATGATGTTCTGGATCTCGTGTATGCCCTGAAGCGCCCGTACCGTAAGAAGGCAGCGTTTATCATGAACGACCAGACTCTTGCGACACTCCGGAAGCTGAAGGACAACAACGGGGCCTACATCTGGCAGCCGTCCTATCAGGCGGGGGAACCGGATCGCCTTCTTGGCTATGCAGTTTATACCAGCGCTTTCGCACCGGAGCTGGCAGCAGGGAAGCCGGTGATGGCGTTCGGCGACTACAGTTACTACAACATCGGCGATCGCGGCACCCGTTCCATGCAGGAGCTTCGCGAGCTCTTTGCCGGTAACGGCATGATCGGCTATGTGGCCAAGGAGAGGGTTGACGGCCTTCTGGTACTCCCGGAGGCTGTGCAGATCCTGAAGGCGGGAGCATCTGCCTGATCGGTAGCAAATTGATTTTTCGGGGGCTCAGGGTGTCAAAGCTCTGGGCTCTCTTTCTATGGGAGGCATGATGATCACACTGGAAGAAGCCAAGAAATACCTGCGCGTCGACGCAGATGATGAGGACGACATTATCCAGCAGGAGTTGGATGCAGCCGAGAGCCTTGTGGCATCCGTGCTCCGGAGGGACAGCCTTGAGGATTCAAACAGCCCGATTGTCGTGGTGGCAGTCCTGTATGCGCTAGCCTACCTCAATGAGCACCGTGAGGAAGCGGATCATCATGCACTCACCATTACTCTTCGAAACCTGCTCTTCGGTGAGCGGGATTCGAAGTTTTGACGGAGGCGCAGGATGAATATCGCAGCGATGAATGTTCGGCTCA
>JBJEYC010000379.1:0-1584 GCA_051886435.1 Lachnospiraceae bacterium | reverse complement strand
ATCATCCATCTGGAAGGAGAAGGAAGAAAATGAAATACTATTGCAATCCGGTCAACATCAACTACCGGTATCAGTTCAACCAGGATCCGAGGTCGAAGGGAAAGATTCAGACTGACCGCGAGGCGGCGGATCCATCAATGATTCTGTTCCATGGCCGATACTACATCTTTGCTTCCATGACGCTGGGTGTCTGGGTCTCCGACGACCTCGTCAACTGGGAGAACCACAGGCTCCCGGACGACATGCCGCTCTATGACTACGCGCCGGATGTGCGGGTGCGGGGAGACTATATCTACTTCTGCGCCTCCAGCCGGGATCACATCTGTGACCGGTACCGCACGAAGGACATCCTGAATGGACCCTACGAGAAGATCCCGGGGACCTTCTCCTACTGGGATCCGAACCTGTTCTTTGATGACGACGGCAGGGTCTACTTCTACTGGGGCTGCACCAACGTCGATCCCATCTGGGGCGTGGAGCTCGACCCGGAGACCTTTGTCCCTAAGGGGGAGAAGGTTGCCTGCCTGTCCGGTGATCCCCTGACAAAGGGGTATGAGCGCGTTGGCGAGGATGGCACAAGGATGCCAAGATCCGAGCAAGAGGTCGACGCAATGGTCGAGGCCTTCCTGAAGTCCCAGGGACAGAAGGCGGACCAGATCCCGAAGGCCTTCCTTCCGATGATCCGCGGCATGTTTACGAACCAGCCCTACATCGAGGGTGCCTGGATGACAAAGCACGACGGGAAGTACTACCTCCAGTACGCCTGCACCGGTGCCGAGTACAACGTCTATGCGGACGGCGTCTATGTCAGTGATCGTCCGCTGGGACCGTTTACGCTGGCGGGGAACAATCCCTATTCCTACAAGCCGGGCGGATTCCTCCCGGGGGCAGGACACGGTTCCACGATGGAGGATCGGAGCGGGAACTTCTGGCACACCGCGACGATGCGTATCAGCGTCAACCATAGCTTTGAGCGGAGAGTCGGTATCTGGCCGGCTGCCTTCGAGGACGGAGAACTCGTCTGCGATCAGCGCTATGGCGACTGGCCGGCAAGAATGCCGGAGGATGGTGAAAAGTCTGTTCTCTGGCAGGACCCGGAGTGGATGCTCTTAAGCTTTGGAAAGAAGGTCACGGCTTCCTCTGTGGAGAAGGGGGAGACGCTCTCCAAAAACGGGAATACGAACCCGGAGAACGCGGTGGATGAGAACGTCCAGACCTGGTGGAGAGCGGCAACCAACCAAAAGGGCGAGTGGATCCAGGTGGATCTCGGAGAGCCCATGGATGTGCGCGCGATCCAAGTGAACTTTGCGGATGACGGCATCTCCATCCCGGTGCCCGGCAAGATCCGCGGCACCACCCAGGCAAGATTCATTGATCCCGCACCGCATGTGACAAGGTGGGAACTGCTCGGTTCCCTGGACGGCGAGACGTTTACGGTTATCGAGGACAAGTCCCAGGTTTCCACCGATCTCACCCATGACCTCGTGGTTCGGGAGAACGGCATCCAGGTCCGGTACGTGCGTCTTGTTGTGGACGAGGTCGCCTATCAGCTTGCACCCTGCGTCAGCGGCCTGCGCATCTTCG
>JBJEYC010000378.1:5680-7362 GCA_051886435.1 Lachnospiraceae bacterium | reverse complement strand
AAGATCGGCTCCCCGCAGTACAGGATCCGGTCGATGTTGTTCTTGGGGTTGTTGTAGTTATAGAAGTTAACGACACGCATGATCTCGGTTGCCATGGCATCCAGAATGCCGGTGATGGCCGGCGTCTCCAGGATATGATCCTGGTTGTGCTCCATCATCAGCACCGCCAGGTGCGGATCGCATCCGGTCGCGTCGGTGATCGCCGACAGGATGGCGGGAACACCGGTCGTCAGGTCTCTTGTGATCTCATAGGACCCGTTGGAGAAAAAGTGGAGCTGCGATGCGCTTCGAAGGACTGAGAGCACCGCATAGTCCTGATGGTGTACGGCAGGCTCTGCCGGGGCCTTTGCCGCGTCTGCCTGCGGCGTGGTGCCGGCATCCCCTGCGGGCACTTCGGCCTCATTTGCAGGTGTTTTGGTCTCTTCGGCTTTGACAGCTTTGGGTTTCTTTTTCTTTGGCTTTTCTTCCTGCTCTGATTTTTCGTTTTCCTGATTCGGCATCAGGATGGACTGGATGCCAAGGACATCCGGCACCAGCTTGTAGAGCTTGAGACCAGCCCGCTTCATAATGCGCTGATAGGTGAGGGACACCGCCTTGGTGGTCGTGGCGGCAAGAAGCTCCATCTCCTTCTCTTCCATGGAGAGAACCCGGTAGTCAAACACGTAGTTCGAAGGCTCCCCGGTGATATAGTCGTGGAACTCGAAGGGGAGATTGATGGCAAGCTGCTGGGTGGTCATCTTCGGCAGGCGGATCCTGCGCAGGTAATACTCGTTCTCCGGCAGGGAGATGGCAGCAAAAGATCCCTGCAGGCGGTACTCCCGCAGGGTTTCTTTGATGAAGTCTCCCATCGCGTCCGGGGAGATATACTTCCCGTCCCGGATCATGTTTTCGGGCACATCCGCGACCAGGTAGCGCTCCAGCCGGAGCTTCCTGTCGCAGACGGCAACCTTCATCGTATTGGCATTGATATCGAAGCCAAGCACTTTTCTGGGCATCGAGACGGTCCTCCTGGTATCCGTTTTCCCCGGGAGACGTCCGACAGAGAAACAAAGAGCCGAATCTCTCCTCCCACACAGGGACACTCCCACTCAAAGAAAGCTCATCCGGGAACGGATGACAGACCAGTGGCAGGTGTTGCGGGGGATTCCGCCACTTATTATACAGCAGACTTCCCCCAAAGTCCTTAAGGTACAGATGCATTTTATCATGAGGGGTGTATGTTGTGGTATCCTTCTGCACAATTTTGACAACAAAACGGCAGAAAGTGATAACGGGTGATGGTTCCAAGAAGTATACAGACCGGATGAATCGGATAGCGATGTTTCTTCGATGTTTTCCAGATGCTTTACTGATGTCTCATTGAAATATCATTGATGTATCATTTATATTTCATATTTAGAAAGAACCGTCCGAAGGCTTTTACGTCGCAATTTCCTGCCTGCAGGACCCGGCTCTGCATTCCCAATGCCCGCGCCTGATCAGCGCCTCCTCTTCAGTTTCCAGAAGGATGCCCAGGTCTGCCACATGAGGAATCCCCTCAATACCTCCTGTCTATGACAGTCATCCATGGACTGCTCTCTGATCATCCTGCTGTTCCCGCAGAATTCCAAATATTTCTGTTTCACTTTCAATCTGTCCAGGGCTGTCAGGGTCAATATTTCTTCAACGAAAAAGACAGCTTC
>JBJEYC010000378.1:4414-5580 GCA_051886435.1 Lachnospiraceae bacterium | reverse complement strand
AAGCCGCACTGGGGGCTTACATACAGTCTGTCCAGCGGAACGTATTTTGCCGCCTCGTGAATTCTTGCGATGACACTATCCTTGTCCTCGAGCTTCGGGGACTTCGTGGTCACAAGGCCAAGGACTACCTTTTTGTCTCCAGACACCTGTGAGAGCGGTGCGAAGCCGCCGGAGCGCGCGTCGTCAAATTCCAGATAAAAGGCGTTTACATTTTCCTGTGCAAACAGGACGGCCGCCACTTCATCATACGCGCCACGGCTTGCGAACGTTGAGTGGTAATTGCCCCGGCAGATGTGGGTATTGATGACAAGGTCGTCCGGCTTTCCCTCGATCGCGCGGTTGTTGATGGCAAGGTACTGCTCCTGGATCTTCTTCAGTCCCTTCTCATCCGTCATGAAGAATCCCTTTGCCGCGGGATCCACCAGCATACCCCAGGTGCAGTCATCGAACTGGATATTGCGGCAGCCGGCATCATAGAGCTGGCGGATAACACGGTGATATCCTTCGACAAGATCATCGACCAATTCCTGGTTATCATCATAGTACTTTGCGGTGTTTGCCCGGGCAAACGGCATCGTCAACTGGGCCAGGAACTGCGCTGGAGCGGGGATCGTCTGCTTTGCGATGGTGTTGGCATCCTCAAGAGCCTTCACAAACCGGTAGTGCTCCACAAAGGGATGCTCTCCCACCAGAGAGATCTTCCCCGTCAGGTAGGTATCATCGATCATTGCCTGCTCTCCATGGAACGGAAGACCCTCTTTGGTCTTCTTGTGGCTGACGCCGTCAAATCCCCACATAAAGTCCAGGTGCCAGGTTGCCCTCCGGAACTCTCCGTCGGTAATGACATGGTATCCAAGCGCCTTCTGCTTCGAGACAAGGTCCAGAATGGCAGCGTCCTCTGCCGCCTTGAGTTCCTCTTTTGAGACGGTTCCGGCCTCATATCCGGCCCTTGCCGCCTTCAGTGCCGCCGGGCGTAAAAAGCTTCCTACGTAGTCATAGCGAAATGGTGTATATAATGTGCTCATCCGATCCTCCTTGTACGGCGATCTGCATGTCAACTGGTGCCGCGCTGCTTGTGTGTTTTCGTTTTCTTCATTCAGACTATCCCTACTTATCCAGTATGTAAAATTGATTATTCTGGGTTCAAGCCATAGCCTGAAGCTATG
>JBJEYC010000378.1:0-4314 GCA_051886435.1 Lachnospiraceae bacterium | reverse complement strand
CTGACTCAGATGTAGGTCAGCGTGATATCCTCTGCCTCCTCTACCGGAACGAGACCGGCGTTCTCAATCATCTTCAGGAAGCCCTCAAACTGGCTCGAGCCAAAGAGCATATCGGTCGTCCAGCCCTTCGGAAGGAGGAATACATAGTTCTTGCCCTGATAGGTGAAGTGGATCCGAACAGCTGTGGGCTGCTGGGCATAGAGTTTGTCAAAAAATCTCCTGCCCAGGGTGGTGTAGCTTCCCATCTGCAGATCCAATTCCCGGCCTTCCATCTTCGTAAGGGAATATTCAGCGGCAGCGGGAACCTGATCCCAGGAAAGTTTGCTCAGGTTCACGCTCTCATATTTCGTGTCATCCTGCTGATACAGGTTGATGTAATCCGACACCTGCGGCAGGACAACGGCGGTGTATCCGGTGTAGCCGCTTCGCTCCACCGCCCTTGCGGCTTCCTGCGCCAGGGTAGGAACCAATACTCTTGAACGGATGTCCCGTGCGGTCGCAGCCAGCTGGTCCAGATTCGCAAAATCAGGATCGGAGATGCCATGAAGCAGAATGTCGTCCGCATCCAGGGCAGCTGCCTTCTGGTTATACGCAAAGGCAGCATCGAAGCGCCCCTTCGCTGTGGCAAGTACCGCGTCGGCATCTGCTTTCCTCTCCTGTGCTGCGCTCAAGTCGGACTGAGACTGTTTAATCTTTTCTTCCGACTTCGCCAGCGCCTGTTTCGCATCCTCCACTGCATCCAGCCTTCCCTGGAGATCCGCTGCCGCATTCGCAGCACTCTCGTAGACAGCTTTCGATGTTGTGGCGGTCCTGGCCTTTTTGGCATATTCCTCCGCCTTGCCATTCAGGTCGATCTTGCAGTCGGAAAGTTTGGCATTCTCCTCGTTCAGGGCGCTCTGCGCCGCAGTAAGAGCGGTGCGGTTGTCCCGCACCTTTTGTGCTGCCGCCTCCAGAGCAGCAGCGTCGGTATCCGCCTTGGCCCTTGCGGCTTTGGCCGACTCCGTGATGGCGCTCTTTGCGTCCTGCGCCGTCTGGAAGGCTGCCTTCTTTGCGTCAAGATCTGTCTGCGCGGCGGTATAGGCAGCCGTTTTCCCGCTCAGTGCGGTTTTTGCCTCTGCAGCAGCCTTGGAAAGATTTGAGAGCTCCGTGGTCAGGTTTTCCAACGTCGTCTTTGCTGTGCTGAGGGAAACGGCGGAATTCTCTGCCGCTTGTGCTGCGCTTTTTGCCGCATTGGTTTTTGTCGTCAGATCCGCATCTGCCGTATTCTTTGCTGTCTGCTTTTCTGACGTGGTATTTTCAGCCGCACTCAGCGTGGACTGCGCCTCGGCCACCCTGGTAAAGAGCGCATGGAAGGCAGTCTCCTGGTTATTGGCCTCTTTCTGGGCTTTCTCCAACGCCTTCTCACAGGACGCGGCATTTGTATTCGCGGTATCTAACGCTTTCTGCGCATCCGCAGCGGCGGCCTGCTTGTCAGCAAGATCACTCTTTGCAGCGGTTACAGCTGTCGCGGCAGTTTTCACGGCCTCCTGGGCCTTTGAAACTGCCGTCTTTGCAGCTGACACCGCCTCATCTGCCGCCGTCTTGTCAGAAGCCTTTGCTGTTGCTATTTCCTTGGCAGACGCAAGGGCAGACTTTGCATCCTTCACGTTCTGCTCTGCCTTCTCCAGGTTTGTCTGCGCAGATGCTGCGGCTTCATTGGCGGCCGTAACAGCTGCCTGCCTGTCTGCCAGGGTTGTCTTTGCCGCATCCAGTTTTCCCTGGGCATCCGTCACATTCTGTTTTGCAACAGCCTGATAGTTGCTCAACCTCTGCTGATACGTACTCAGGTCAAATGCAGCATCGGTGTTCGAGAACTCGGAGCCAAACGTATTGACAGAGGTGACGTAATTTTTACAAGTGACTCCTTCGTATACCCAATCGCGCTGTACCACCGCATAGCCGGTTTCCGTGAACTTGCCATTGACAATATTTAAGTAGTGCCCGGTCACACCTGACTTTCCGTTATCATATATTTCCTTTTCCTCCTTGTACCAGCCAGTCCAGGCAGTTTTGGTATCCCAGCCAACTGCGATATTCTCACCAAGTGAATTCATATTGGTCGATGGTACTACATCTGAAAAGGGACTAATAACCCTTGCATGGTCATCCGCTCCCGCCGGATTGTAAGAAAAGGTGCTGTCGAGCTGGGCGATCGCCATCAGGTATTCATTGACCTTGATCGGTGTCTTATTGGTGCACAGTGAATCATTGGCTCGGTAGCTCTGAAGGGTTTGAATGTTTTTCAGCGCGGTGGATACGTTGTCAAATGTGGTGGGATCCGCGGCATCATGCTTTCCGATCTCGGCGCTTGCTGTTTCCATCAGGGTCTTCGTATTGGCGCCCTCTTTTGCCAGATTTGCAAGCCGCTTCTGATAATTGGCATCATTCGGGTTGATGAAGGACTGAATCAGGTTATAGGCATTCTGGGCAGAAGTTCTCTGTGCATCACTGAGCGATTCGTCATTAGCATTGTACAGGTAGAACCCGAGAATACCGGATGCATAGTTCTTCTCTGCGTCAGTCAGTGACTTTTGCGCAGCATCCACATCTGTCTGCGCGTCCTCCTGCGCTTTCTTTGCACTTGCTGCTTTAGCATCGGCGTTTTCTTTTTCCTTCTCTTTCTCCGTCTGGTCGGTTTTGGCAGTGTTCACGTCACTTGTTTTTGTAGTCACCACCAGATTTGCTTCGTCCAGTGCCGTCTGGGCTGCAGCCGCTGCCTTCTCTTTTTCTGTCTGCTCACTCTGCGCACTGGTCAGCTTCTCGTTTTCGGTGTTCTCATCTGCAGTGGCTGTATCGAGCTTACTCTTCGCCGCTTCAACCGCCTTATCCGCGCTCTGCTTTGCGCTATTGGCCTGCTCAGCTGCCGCATCTGCCGCATTCTTCACATCCTCGGCTTCCGACACAGCCTTATTTGCCTCATCCAACGCATTCTTTGCCTGCGCATAGGTTTCAGAGTCATTGCTTGCCTCGGCCACCGCATCATCATAGGCTTTCTGCGCTGCAGACTGTGCCGTCTTTGCCGCATCCAGCTCTTCCTGCGCTTTTTCGGCAGTCTTACTGGCATCGTCTTCGGCCTTCGCAGCATCATCCGCAGCCTGCTGGTCCTTCCCTGCCTGCTCCTCCAGACTTCTCACGGACTGTGTCTGGCCGTTCACCTCTTTCTGCTTGGACGCCTCCGCAGCTGACGCGTCATCTGCCTTCTTCTGTGCGGTGTCCTGATCCGATTTCGCCGCATCTGCTGCCTGCTGCGCGGTTTCCACGGCTGTCTTGGCATCGAGGATTGCCGCATCTGCCTGCTGCATCTGCGAAGAATTCGGCTGTGCTGCAGCTTCTGCCGCATCCGCGGCAGCACTGCTTGCATCGGCGGTCTGCTTCGCGGCATTCTCCTGACTCTCCAACACTTCCTGCTGGCTGGACAGGTCATCCACTGTCTGCTTTGCCTGCGCTGTGGCATTAGTCTGGGTATCGACTGCCTCCTGGGCAGCATCAAGCGCAGATTTTGCCGCATCGGCGGCCTTCTGGTTAGCCGCTGCAGTCTCCTGCTTTGCATCTGCCGCTTCCTTTGCCGCATTGGCATCGTCCTGGGTGATGCCCTCCGCCGCCTTGCCTGCAGCATTGAGACTCTCCTGTGCCGCATCTCTGGAAGTGACGGCATCCTCGGCCGCTGCCTGTGCGTCGGAGAGTGCTTCACCGGCGGCATCTGATGCCTGCTGTGCTGTCTCTACCGCCTGCTCCGCATCTGCCGCTTCCCCAGAGGCCTCCTCTTTCGTTTCTGCAACAGCATCCCGAAGATTGTTCTCTGCCTCCTGCGCCTGCTCCGGAGTGGTGTTCTGAACCGTTTCCTCTGCTCCACTGTCTGCGGCAGGCGCCGCATCCTGGGGCGATGTCACCTCCTCCGCATGGGCCGGAAGCCCTGCAGCAAGGCTCAGGCCTCCCAGCATGGCGGCTCCGGCCACAAGTTTCCTGACTGTCTCGGATCCTTTCATTACAACTCCTCCTGTACATGTTCGGCCTGTGCGACAGGACAGACCATACAAAAACTGACGTATAATCAAAGAATAGTCTCTTTAGTGTGCTGATGCAATAACGTGTGGATGTACATTTGGCATGTTTCATGATGATCTGACTGGATTTTGTCCTGGCTTATCAGAAAGATGCCGGTCAAAAGGCGAACGGGACGACAGAAAAGCTGTTGCGCACTGCCAGAGACCGAAGGGAGAATCTGCAGGAAGGGAAAAAGCCAAAGAAGCAGACTGTAAGTGATATGGAAAGATG
>JBJEYC010000377.1:0-1590 GCA_051886435.1 Lachnospiraceae bacterium | reverse complement strand
AAAAATAGACCGTGCGGTTTATTTTTGACCGCATGGTCTACTTTATGACTTATTGACCGATCAGTCAACATTTATTTTGCATCAAAAAACCGGGGTGCCTGCGCACTCCGGTCTGACATGTTTTCTCTGGTCTTAATGCTCCAGGGCCGCAAGGTCCCGGAAGAAAGAGGGATAGCTGATCCGCACGCAGGACTCGTCGTCCAGAATGGTCTCACCCTCTGCGGCAAGCCCTGCCACCGCAAAGCTCATCGCAATCCTGTGGTCGTCATAGGTATGGATCTTTGCCCCGTGAAGCGGCTTCCCGCCGTGAATCACAAAGCCGTCTCCGGTGGGGGTGATGTCCGCTCCCATGGCGGAGAGTCCCTCTGCCACCGTCCGGATCCGGTCTGATTCCTTGACCCGAAGCTCTGCCGCGTCCCGAATCACCGTGGTGCCGTCGGCATAGGCCGCCATGACCGCGATGACCGGCAGCTCATCGATGAGGGTCGGGATGAGCTCCCCGCCGATCTGCGTTCCGTGGAGGGAACTGCTCCGGACGAGCAGATCCGCGCAGGGCTCCGCGTCGTGTGTCTCATTCAAAAGCTCGATATCGGCGCCCATGGCCTTCGCAACACGCAGGATCCCGTCCCTTGTGGGATTGATCCCCACGTGCTTTAAGAGCACTTCTGAGCCCGGCACAAGGCAGGCCCCCGCCAGAAAATAGGCGGCGGAAGAGATGTCACCGGGGACCTGGATGTCGATGGGGGTGAGGTGATCGGTGGGCGTGACCGTGACGGAATTTCCCTTTGTCTCCACCGATGCCCCGAAGGCGCGGAGCATCCGCTCCGTGTGGTCCCGGGATTTCGTGGGCTCATTCACCGTGGTGGTTCCCTGGGCGTAGAGACCTGCAAGGAGAATCGCGGACTTGACCTGCGCGGAAGCCACCGGGGAATCATAGGTGATGCCGTGAAGCGGGGCGCCGGTGATCTGGAGCGGGGCACAGCCGTCATCATTCATGCTGACGATGTTGGCACCCATCTGCGCAAGCGGTGTGATGACACGCTTCATCGGCCGCGCGTTCACCGAGTTGTCGCCCGAAACGAGCGAGACAAAGCGCTGGGGAGAGAGGATCCCGGTCAGAATCCGGGTCGTGGTGCCGGAGTTGCCCGTGTAGAGCACCACGGTGTGGAACGAGGGGTGCAGGCCCTGCATTCCCATCCCGTGCACAATCACATGCCCCGGCTGCGTAAAATCCCGCTCCACATAGATACCCAGACGTGTGAAACAGTCGATGGTGGAGAGGCAGTCGGCGCTCTCCAGAAAGTTGGTGACGCTGGTGTCGCCGTCTGCCAGTGCTCCCAGCATGATGGACCGGTGGGAGATGGACTTGTCACCCGGAATCGCCGCCTCGCCGCGAAGCGGCGCTGCCTTCTTGATGGTTAACATATGGTTTGACCCCCTGTTATCGTGAACGATGCAGTGTGTAGCTGTGTGCTGTCAGAATCTCGGCTGCCTTTTCCAGTGCTGCCGCGTCGTAGAACTCCACGAGCAGAACACCCTCCTGGTACTCCCGGTTGTGGGTGATGCCGACGTTCTTGATGCTGACCGCAT
>JBJEYC010000376.1:0-7431 GCA_051886435.1 Lachnospiraceae bacterium | reverse complement strand
ACCGAGGCCAAGGTCCACAAGACCATCAAGAAGGTCTCGGACGACATCGAGAACATGAAGTTCAACACCGCCATTGCGGCGCTGATGACGCTGATCAATGACTTCTCCAAGAAGGGCGCAATCACCAAGTCCGATCTGGAGATCTTCATCAAGCTCCTTTCCCCGTTCGCCCCGCACCTCACCGAGGAGATCTGGGAGTTCATCGGCAACAACCCGGATGGAAAGACCTTCTGCACGCTCTCATCCTGGCCGACCTACGACGAGGAGAAGACCAAGGACGCCACGGTGAAGATGGGCGTACAGGTCAACGGCAAGGTCCGCGGCACGATCGAGATCGCTGCGGATGCCCCGAAGGACGAGGCCCTGGCTGCTGGCAGAGCGCAGGAGAATGTTGCCAAGTACCTCGAGGGAAAGACCGTTGTCAAGGAGATTTACGTCCCCGGCAAGATCCTGAACTTCGTGGTCAAGGGATAAAACATCATACAGGCATTTCGGAAGGGCACGGCGCAGGCCGTGCCCTTTTTTTGCCCAGTGTTAACCCAAGCTCACCTGAATTTTCCCTTCTTTCAGTTTCTCGGAAATAGTTCCAAAAACTGCGTTCTGATTTGTGAAAAAAATGTGAACTCCTACAATGGAAGGCCGTGCGGCTTCTGGATTATAATTCGGGTTGCGTCTGAAACCGTTTACATCATTTCAAAAACCAAGAGAGTTTTCATGCGCACACGGAGGAAAAGTATATGAAGAAGACAGTTGTATCCACCCTTCTTGCAGCGGCTACAGCAGCATCCCTGCTTGCCGGCTGCGGGAGCTCATCCAGCTCCGACACGGCAGCCACCGAGGCCGCCTCTGCCACCACTGAGGCCACTGCCGCAGCCACCGAGGCTGCTGCATCCACCTCGACGGCATCCGCACCGGCGGAGACCAAGGACATCGACGTTTTAAACGTCGCCTTCGTTCCTTCCCGGGATCCCGACGAGATCGTGACCCAGACCGAGCCCTTAAAGAAGCTCCTGCAGGATCAGCTCGCCACCCTCGGCTACAATGTCAAGGACGTGGAGATCACGGTCGGCACCTCTTATGAGGCAGTCGGCGAGGGTCTCGAGGCCGGCACCATCGATGTGGGCTTCATTCCCGGCGGTACCTATGTCCTGTACGATGACGGCTGCGAAGCGCTTCTGACCGCTACCCGTTCCGGCCTCTCCATCGACTCCGATGATCCGAAGGTCTGGAATGACAACAAGCCCACCACTGCTTCCGATAAGCAGGTGACTTACTACCGCGCCCTGATGATCGCAGGACCCACCGATGCCGGCAAGGCTGTTGCTGACAAGGTCAACAACGGTGAGGATCTGACCTGGGACGACTTTGACTCCCTCAACTGGGGCGTCATGGGACCGACTTCCTCCGCAGGTTACATCTATCCCGCACTGTGGATGAAGGACAAGTTCGGAAAGACCATCACCGATCTGTCTCACGCCGTTCAGTGTGATTCCTACGGCACCGCTTTCGCAAGACTGGCACAGGGCCAGATCGACGCTCTCTGCGTGTACGCAGACGGCAGACGCGACTACGAGGACAAGTGGACCACCGATTACGCTATGACCAACAGCATCTGGGATGACACCAACGTCATCGGCGTCACGGAGCCCATCTACAACGATACGATCTCCGTCTCCAAGACCTCCGAGGTCATGCAGGATCCCGACTTCAAGTCCGCGCTGCAGCAGGCGTTCATCAACATCGGAAACTCTGACGAGGGCAAGCAGGTCATCGCCATCTACAGCCACGAGGGATATGAGCCGGCTGTGGATTCCAACTATGACGGCGAGCGCCAGGCACAGGAGCTTCTGAACAGCCTGAACGCAGGCAACTGATCAGAAACGAACGAACCGGAAGGGGAGGAGGGAGAAGTTACCCTCCTCTTTTTCCATGTACAAACCAGGATTGAGGATCCGGACCGAAAATGAGTATAAAGTTCGAAGATGTAGGAAAAGTCTATCCCAACGGATATGAGGGATTGAAGCACGTCAACCTGGAGATCGAGCAGGGCGAGTTCGTCGCGATCATCGGTCTCTCGGGCGCCGGCAAGTCCACCCTGATCCGCACGATCAACCGCATGCACGACGTGACGAGCGGAAAGCTCACCGTCGACGGCGTGGACGTGATGAGTTTGAACGGCAAGGCGCTTCGACGCTTTCGCCGCAAGATCGGAATGATCTTCCAGTCCTTCAACCTGATCACCCGCACCACGGTGATACGGAACGTTCTGACTGCCTTTGTGCCAGACATGCCGTGGTACCGCTCTGCCTTCGGAATCTACACGAAAGAAGAGAAGATGAAGGCTCTGGAGTGTCTCGACAAGGTTGGTATTGTGGACAAGGCCTTCGTCCGCGCAGATCAGCTCTCCGGTGGACAGCAGCAGCGTGTTGCCCTGGCAAGAACGCTCGCCCAGAACCCCCAGATCATCCTCGCGGATGAGCCGGTTGCCGCGCTGGACCCGGTGACCGCAAAAACCGTCATGGATGACTTCACCCGCATCAACCGGGATATGAACATCACGATCCTCATCAACATCCACCATGTGGACCTCGCCCTGCAGTACTGCCAGAGGGTGGTGGGCATCCGCGCCGGCGAGATCGTCTACGACGGTCCCGCCTCCAAGGTGGACGATGCGGTGCTCAAGCAGATCTATGAGGGAGGTGAGCAGGAAGGATGAGCCTCTACGACAAGATCTTCCCGCCAAAGGTCTACACCCTGGCCAACGGGAAGCAGGTGGAAAAGAAGCGCTCCCGGGGACCCCTCTGGGCGATTCTCATCCTCGCCATGTGTGCCCTCTCGATCCGGGTCACCGGCTTCAACATGGCGACTCTGGCAAAGCGGGGAAACCAGTTCTGGGTGATCCTGGGGCAGATGTTCCCGCCGGAGACGGCGTACCTGCCCAACATCTGGGAGCCGATCTTTGACACGATCAAGATGTCGCTTCTTGGCTCCTTCATCGGCTCGGTACTTTGCATCCCCTTTGCGATGCTCGCCTCCACCAACGTATGCAAGAGCCGCGTTGTGGTGTTTCTGATGCGCCTGATGTTCTCCATCGTCCGCACGCTCCCGACCCTGGTCACGGCCCTGATCGCAACCTTCATCTTCGGCCTTGGCACGATCGCGGGTACCACTGCCATTGCTGTGTTCTCCTTCTCCTACATCGGCAAGATCCTCTACGAGGAGATCGAGACGGTGGACATGGGCGCCTTTGAGGCGATGGAGGCCATGGGGGCCACCAGGACCCAGGCATTCTGGTCCGCCATCATCCCCCAGGTGCTGCCTAGCTACCTGTCCAACTCCCTCTACAACTTTGAGGGAAATGTCCGGTACGCGGCCATCCTTGGATACGTGGGTGCAGGCGGTATCGGCCTGATCTTAAATGAGCAGCTCGGCTGGCGTCGGTACGCCAACGTCGGCATGATCCTGATCGTTCTGTTCGTCACGGTCTTTATCATCGAGACGATCTCCCGGTCGCTTCGCAAGAAACTGGTCTGAGGGGGTGACGAAAGATGAATGAACGCATTGCAAAAGCCTATGAGAGCCGGCCCAAAAACTGGGTCTACCACCTCACCATGGCCGCCATCGTGGCAGTACTGCTTGTCTGGAGCGCCTCCGGCATGGAGAGCTCCGGTACCACCACCAACGGCGGAAAGATGGCCCTGAACATCCTAAACGGTATCATCCATCCGGATACGGACCTTCTGTTTAACCTGACAACGTCCGGTGTTCCCTACCTCCTTCTGGAGACGATCTGTATCGCCTTCATGGGTACTGTGGTGGGCGCCATCCTCTCGATCCCGCTGGCCTTTATCTCCGCCAGCAACCTGACCCCGAAGCCGGTTGCCTTTGTGGGACGCCTTCTCATCATGGCGATCCGCACCGTGCCCGCCTTCGTCTACGGCCTGATGTTTATCCGTGTGACGGGACCCGGCGCCTTCGCGGGCCTGATGACAATGTCCCTGACCTCGATCGGCATGATTTCCAAGATGTACATCGAGGCCATCGAGGATCTGGACACCAAGATCCTGGAGTCTCTGGACGCCATGGGGTGCTCCACCTGGCAGAAGATCCGCTACGGCATTCTGCCCCAGCTCATGCCGAACTTCGCCTCCACCGCGATCTACCGCTTTGACATCAACCTCCGTGATGCCACGGTCCTGGGTCTGGTCGGTGCCGGCGGTATCGGCGCACCTCTCATCTTTGCGATGAACTCCTATCGCTGGAACGAGGCGGGCGCCATCCTGATCGGCCTGGTGGTCCTGGTGCTGATCGTGGAGTGGATCTCTACCAAGATCCGCGTCAAGCTGACAAGGGGATAAGACAGAAAACAGGAACCCAAAGCCCGCCCGGGATGATTCCCGGGCGGGTCTTTTCTCAAAAAGAGAAGGAAAGCAGTCACAACAACATGAGTGAAAACAAAACGACAACAGCGCACACCCTGCACCTTGTATTCACGTCAGATACCCACGGAAACCTCTTTCCGGTAAGCTATGTGACAGGGCGGAAAAAGGCTGGCGGCGTTCTCTGCCTTGCAGAGCGTCTGCAGCACCTGGAAGAGGCGCCGGACTTTCCGGGACAGACACACGAAAACACGCTGGTCCTGGACGGCGGCGACTCCCTCCAGGGAACGCCACTTGTCACCTACTACCTCTCCCACAAAGGGGACTATCCATACCATCCCGTTGCAGAAGCCTTCAACGCCTGCGGTCTTACGTACTATACGCTGGGAAACCATGACTTCAACTTCGGGTATGAGAACATCCGGGCATACCTGAGCGCCCTCCATGCGCAGTGCATCTGTGCCAATGTGACGGACAAAAAGGGGGAACTCCCTCTGGTTCCGTATGTCATCCGCACGATGAAGGACGGCCTTCGTGTCGGCATCACCGCCGCCGTGACGGACTGGGTGAACGTCTGGGAACTTCCGGAAAATCTGCGGTATCTGGAAGTCACGGAGCCGGAGGCTGCCCTGCAAAAGGCGCTCTCCGCGATGCGCAAGGAAGGGTGTGACCTCACCATCGCGATCTACCACGGGGGCTTTGAGGAAGACTTAAAGACCGGAGCAAAGCTCTCTGATACGACGGAGAACATCGCCTGCAGAATCATGCGGGATCTTTCCTTTGACATCCTTCTCACCGGCCACCAGCACATGGAGGTCCCCTCCTTCGACCTTGCCGGCACCCATGCCTGCCAGCCAAAGGACAAATGCACCTCCTACTGCGCCGTCTGCGTCAGGATCTCAGAAGACGGGACAAAGACCATCACCTCAAAAATCGTCCCGGTGGGGGATGAGATGGAACAAAAGACAGGAGAGAAGATTTATCCTTTGGAGGCGGCCGCGCAGAAGTGGCTTGATGAGCCCATCGGATCACTCACCGCTGCAATCCCGAAAGAGGAGAAGCTCTCTGCTGCGCTCTATGGGAGCCGTGTCGCAGATCTCTTCAACGCAGTCCAGCTGGAAAAGACCGGCGCGGACTTCTCCTGCACCTCTCTCGGAAACGATCCCCTGGGCTTTCATAAGGACATCACGATGCGGGAGATCACGACGGCCTACCAGTTCGCCAATACTGTCATGGTGCTCGGTGTGACAAAGGAGACGATCCGGGAATCCCTGGAGCGCGTCGCCTCCTATTTTGACCTTGCAGACGGAAAGCCCGTGATCTCCGAGAGGTTTTTAAAGCCCAAGATCGAGCACTACAACTACGACTACTGGGCAAACCTCGACTATGCCTTTGACCTTCGAAAGCCTGTCGGCTCCCGCGTTGTCCGGATGAAAAAGCTGGACGGCACAGAACTTGAAGATGGGCGGATCTACACACTCACAACGAGCAACTACCGGGCGACCGGGACAGGCGGCTACCCTGCCATCGGAAAGAGCAAAGTGATTCGAAGCACTACGAACGAGATGCCGGACCTCATCGCAGACTACATCAAAAGGCACAGCCCGGTGGAGATCCCGCACAACAGCCGGATCGAGGTCACCTGGTGAGAACCAGCGTGTAAAAAAGCAGCAGAAGAAGGTCATCCGGCCTGACACACAGGCGCATCAAAAAGGAGCAGGTCTTTCCGGAATACCCGGTCGAAAGCTCCTTCGTTTTCGGAAAACAGAAGAAATCAGGACACGTCAGTGGAAAGTGCGGCCCGGGGGCAGGAATCGAAATTGCCTCCGGGCCGCTTCGTTGTGTCTTCCTGGCGGCGCCGGAAAGAAAATCAGGATGCAGGGCTGTGACCCGGATGAAAATGCCTTTGCAGCCATTTCTGCCGGTCTGCAGTTTATGCTGGAGCATCGCACGTACGCGTCAAAGGTCCTTGTCGTAAGCCCGGATGTCTTCGCAACGCTGCAGAGAATCCAGCCCGGTACCGGTACTCTGGAAAGTCAGAAAATCCTGGCCCTGATCGAGGGAAAGAATTGCCAGAGCCCGGTGCTGCCTGCAAAGACAGCTCTTCTTGCTGCGCCGGATGAGCAGAATATGGATCTTGTGCTCGGACAGGATCTCATCACGGGCTATCTTGCCTCAGACATGAACCATGATTTCCAGGTCTTCGAGACGGTGCTTCTGAGACTGAAAAATCGAAACGCCGTCGTGGCATATCAGGGCTGATAATGGAAAGTTTCAACAAGCGGAGGGGGCTGCAGACAGCAGCCCTCTTTTCGTGTATTCAAAACGATCCAACGCTTTTTTGCAGAAGTCATGCCGTTTTCTCTGCCGGCTTTGCAGATTTATGGAATAACAGCTCCAGATGGAAATCCTGCAGACCAGGAAGGGCGGCCGCGAAACGTGTGCCTGCTATTTTGGGCTTTTTTCACTCTTTCTGAATCTTCGTTTAATTTTGTGGGATGTCTCCTTTTGTCCTTGGAATTTCCCTCATTTTTCCGCTTTCTTCTGTCTTCGTTTTTATGACAATTTTCCGTGATTATGTCCCCGAAAGCCGGTGCCGAATGGAATTGTTTTTGTATTGTATGCACTTGAAACAGCAGTTCTGAGATGTAATTTTCGGCCGTTCTGCATAATTTTTCTTGTGTTCTTGTCCCTCTTTTCGTAAAATGATTCTTAAATGATTCACCGGGCGGAACAGGGGCCCCCGGGGAGTCAAAAATGACACTGGAGGTTACAACATGAAGGTTTTCACAACAGACAAGATCAGAAACGTCGTCGTCCTGGGACATGGCAGCGCCGGCAAGACCACCCTGGTGGAGGCCATGGCATACCTCGGAGGTCTGACCAGCAGACTCGGGAAGATCGAGGAGAAGAACACGGTATCTGATTTTACAAAGGAAGAGCAGAAGCGCGGCATCTCCATCCACACCTCGGTGATCCCGATCGAGTGGGAGGGATACAAGCTGAATATTCTGGACACCCCCGGCTACTTTGACTTTGTCGGCGAGGTGGA
>JBJEYC010000375.1:0-7436 GCA_051886435.1 Lachnospiraceae bacterium | reverse complement strand
TCTATGTCATCGATGCCGACTACAATATCGTTTCCTTCAACCAGACCTGCGGAGAGCTGTATCCGCAGCTGGTGCGGGGCAGGAAGTGCTACCGATGCCTGATGGGTCTGGACGAGCCATGTCCGCCCTGCCCGGTGGCGAACAAAATCCGCGGGCCTCAGACCTATCTGGATCCCCTGCGTGGCATCTACGAGACCGTGGATGCTGTGGATATGGTGCTCGAGAACGGCGCGCCAGGCCATGCCCTGGTCATGAGCACCGTGGGGGAGAGTGCTGCGATCTCTGCACGGCTCCCCAGGACCCGGGATGAGCTGGACCGGCTCCTCGAGCAGGAGTACTTCGACAAGCTGACGGAGGGGTACTCCCGCAAGGGCTTCATCCGACAGACTGAAACCCTCTTTGGCCGGGTGAAAAAAACGGACTACGCGGTGGTCGTCTTTGACATCCGCAACTTCAAGGCGGTCAACGATATCTTTGGAATTGGAGGCGGCGACCGGGTCATCAAGTACGTCTTCTCAGCACTCCAGTCCAGCTGGCTCCATCCTGTGGTGTCCGCGCGGATCGAGTCCGACTGGTTTCTCTTTCTCGTCAAGAGGGAGCGGATCGAGGAGGGAAATCTGGACACCCTCCTGAACCTGGAGTGGAACAACGACACCCGTATCGTGCCGCTGCACCTCCGCTGTGGGATCTATTATGTGGAGGATACCACCTCAGACGTCTCAAACATGGTCGAGTGGGCGATTCTCGCCCGGGATTTTGCAAGGCGTGAGTCCTACGGCGGCGTTGCCGTGTTCAACGCCAACATGCGCCGTTCCTACGTGGATCACGCGAAAATCCTCTCCGACTTCACCGCCAGTGTTAAAAACTGGGATTTTCAGGTGTACTACCAGCCGGTCGTGCGGGCTCAGGACGGCAGACCCTGCGGTGCGGAGGCGCTGGTTCGCTGGAACCACCCGGAACTCGGCTTTCTCTCTCCCGCGGTCTTCATCCCAGTGCTGGAAAAGGGCGGGATGATCTCCCGGCTCGATCGGGCTGTTCTCTCGCACGTCTTTGCCATGCAGGAGGCGCTTGCCAGCAAAGGACGGTTCCGGGTTCCGATCTCCGTAAACCTCTCCCGACAGGACTTCTACGATGACCAGCTCATCAGTGACATCTTCCGGCTCGCGCAGCAGCATTCGCTCTCCACAGGCGCGGTCAACTTTGAGGTGACGGAGACCTCCGTGTCAGTGCTGCAGAAAAACTGCTCCTACCTTCTCGAACAGCTGCGACAGGGCGGCGCACAGATCCTGCTGGATGACTTCGGCAGCGGCTTTTCATCCCTGTCCATGATCGGAGACTACTCCTTCGATATCATCAAGATCGACAAGTCCTTCATTGACCAGATCGAGGCCAAGGAGACCGTGCGGGCCATCATCACCTCCACCATCGACATGTGCCACGAGATCGGCCTGAAAGTCATCGCCGAGGGCGTGGAGAACGAGGCACAGCTGTCTTTCCTGCGCAAGCGCCACTGTGACTACATCCAGGGTTACTACTTCGCAAAGCCCATGCCGGAGGAAGCGTTTCTCGCCTACCTGGAAAAGGCAGGAAACCAACCGGATCCTGCCCCTGCCGCCAATCCCGCTCCCCGCCCCGAGGTCACGCTGGAAAACCTCCTCGACCTCACCAACCACGAAGACCAGTTCATCCAGGTCTGCTGCCCGGAGGACTACACCATGGTCTTTGCCAACGAAAAGACCCTTGCGATCTCCGGCCACCCGGAGCGCCCCTACCAGGGAGAGAAGTGCTACGAGTACATGCTGGGGCTCGATGCCCCCTGCGGCCACTGCCCGATGAAAAAGATGGGCAATGCCAGCGAGAAGACCATTGAAGTGGACGACGGAGCCCATGTCTTCTCCCTCAAGGCCCGGTTCACAAATTGGAACGGGAAGCGGGTCTTCATCGAGTACGGACAGGACGTGACGAACACAAAAGCTGCCCGGGACCGGTACGCCCGGCAGATCCAATCAATACTCGAGAACATCCCTGAGGGGCAGGGCGTCTTCCACATGGACCTTACCGCCGACCGGTGGCTGAGTTCCCAGGGCATCGCGCAGACCGCCCGGAACATGCAGAACGTACAAAACGTGGACACCCTGATCCACCGCATCGCGTCCTTTGTGCCGGACGCCGCGGGTCAGCAGGAATTCGAGAAGATCTTCTGCAGAGCGGCACAGCTTGCCTCCCATGCAAAGGGACAGCACCAGATCGTGCATGAGACCCGCTCCTACTACGATGACCACTCCATCCGCTGGTCAAGAATCACCGCCCAGATGATCGACAACCCGAACAACGGGCACATCGAGAGCATCCTCTACGGGGTGGACATCTCCCGGGAGCGCGCCCGGGTGGAAGAGCTCGAGCAGGAGCGGGAGAAGACCCTGCAGGAAAAGGAGGCGCTGCAGAAGGAGGTAGCAGTCGCCTGGGGCCTCTACTCCCAGGCCGACCGGGACCGGCGCTATGACTACCTGACCGGGCTGCGCAGCCGCCTCGACCTCTTTGACCGCATCCGACAGTCCGGCAAACCCGGCGCGGAGCCGATCACCGCTGTGCTCCTTCTGGATCTCGACGACTTCAAACACGTCAACGACACCTACGGTCATCCGGCGGGAGATCTCTGCCTGCGTGCCATCGGCCAGGCAATCCGGGAATTCGGAGAGAGCCGGCATATCACCTTCTACCGCTTCGGCGGCGAGGAGATCGTGGGCATCACCGGGGAGAAGGACTTTGATGGGCCCCGCATCGCGGCAGATCTCCTTGCCAGGGTGCGGGAGACGAAGATCTCCCTGCCGGAACAGGGAAGCATCTCTATCACCGCCTCCCTCGGCTACACCACGAAAGTCTGCGACTGCCAGCAGATGATCCAGACGGCGGACAAGGCCATGTACGCCGCCAAGCGCCGGGGCAAAGATCAGGCCGCCTGTCTTGACTGAAAAATCGCTCCAGGAAGGGTTCCCTCCCTGGAGCGATTTTTTGCCTTGAAATTTCTGCTTTACGCCTGCAGGGCTTCCTGCAGTGCAGCCTCGAAGATCCGAAGGCCTTCCCTGGCCTGCTCATCGGTCATGACAAGGGGAGCAAGGAACCGGATCACGTTTCCGTCGGTGCCCGCATTCTCCATGAGAAGGCCCTTCTGCAGAGCGGCCTGGATGAGCCGGGACACCAGAGCGCCATCGGGCTCCTTGGTCACCGGATCCTTGACAAACTCGATGCCGATCATGGCGCCAAGGCCGCGCACATCACCGATGCAGGGATACTTTGCCTGCAGGTCGGTAAAGCCCTTGCGCATCACATCTCCCAGGTGTCTTGCCTTGGCCGGGAAGTCTTCCTCGTCGTAGACCTTCATCGCTGCAATACCTGCCGCGCAGGAGACGGGGTTGCCGCAGTAGGTGCCGCCGATGACGCCCGCCGGGACGCTGTCCATGATCTCAGCACTTGCCGTGATCGCAGACAGCGGCATGCCGCCCGCGATGGACTTTGCGGTGGTCACGATATCCGGAGCGCAGCCCGCCTCAGCCCAATACTCAGAGGCAAAGTATTTACCGGTACGGCAGTTGCCGCACTGCACCTCATCGGCGATGAGAAGAATGCCGTTTTCGTCGCAGATCTTGCGGACCGCCTTTACCCACTCGATGGGAGCCGGGATGAAGCCGCCCTCGCCCTGAAGGGGCTCGACGATCATGCAGGCGATCTCGTTTGCCGGAGCACCCTCGTCAAAGACGCGGTTCAGCTCATCAATGTAGAACTGAATGGCCTCCTTCTCGGAATATCCTTTCGGAGCCCGATACAGGTACGGATAGGGCGCACGGTAGATCGAAGCCGGGAACGGGCCCATGCCCCGGGCATAGGACTTCTTTGCGGTCAGGGCCATAGTCAGGTTGGTTCTGCCGTGGAAGGCACCGGTGAAGCAGATCACGCCCTCCCGCTTTGTGTAGGCCTTGGCGACCTTGATCGCGTTCTCGTCGCACTCTGCGCCGGAGTTGGCAAAGAAGGTCTTCTTTTTATCACCGCGGCAGGGAACATGCCGGTTGAGTCCCTCGGCCAGCGTGACATAGCCGTCATGGACATAGACGTTGAAAATGCCGTGGAAGAACTTTTCCGCCTGCTCCTTTACCGCCGCGACCAGCTCCGGCCGGGAATAGCCGATGTTCAGCACGCCGACGCCGCCGATCCAGTCCAGAAACTTGTTTCCGTCCAGATCCTCAAACATGGCGCCTTCGCCCCGCTTGAGGCAGATCGGATAGGTGGTTCCGTCCAGGGCCTTGGGCACTGCCGCATCCCGGCGCGCCAGAAGGGCCTTCGACGCCGGTCCCGGCACAGAACCTGTGACAATCTTCGGCAACTCATCCTTTAAAGACATCTGAATATCCTCCTTCGTCCCGAATCCGCTCGGGCCAGTTCGCTGCGCACGCAAAAAGGTGCCGCAGCAGGGGTTCTCCCCGCCGCAGCACCTTTGCCGCTTCCGTTCTTTACTTGTTTCCCATTATAGGAGACCAGGCGCCTCAAGTCTTTGTGCGCTATCCCAAAGTTGATTGTGCTTTGTCACAGAACCTGCTATGGTGAATTCGGTGCAGCGCACAAAAGGAGGCGGCAGATGGAAGTTGAGCTCGCAGATCTTCTGCAGGAGTTTCCCGATACCGGAATGAAACTGATCGCCGGGAAGGAAGGGCTCTCCCGGCGGGTGTCCTGGGTACACGTGACGGAGACCCTGTACATGGCCGACTTTTTGAAAGGCGGAGAGCTGATCTTTGCCACCGGCGTCGGCATCCACAGCGGGGAGGATTTTCTCACCTTTCTCGGCGCCCTCTCCTCCCACCACGCGGCAGGCCTTTGCATTGACACCGGCGCCTACATGCCCGGCATTCCGCAGAAGGTCCTGGACTACTGCAACGACCGGTCTTTTCCGCTCTTTCTCCTGCCCCGGGAGGTCTCATTCGAATCGCTGATCCGCCCGATGTCCCAGTACCTGATCGAGGCAGGGCTTCAGTCGAGCACGGTCAGCGCGGCGCTTCGCACCGCGATTCTCGCACCGGCAAGGATAGAGTCCTGTCTTTCACTCCTTGCGGGGAGCGGCTTTGACAAAGAGGGGGACTACGAGGTCTTTGTCCTCTCAGCAGAGGGCTTTTCCAGGGCGCCGGAACAGGAGCGCCTCCTTCGCGCCGCGGGACATGCCCTGCGGAGTGCCTTCCGTCCCTACTCCGTCTTCCCCATGGAGGGCCGCCTTGCGGTGGTCCTTGGCGTCTCGGACAGTGTCCCGGACGCGGCAAAGCAGGCAGGGGCTCTTCTACAGGATGGGACAGCTCCCCTCCACTCCTCCGCGCCCCTTTGCCTTGGTGCAGGCCCCCGGGTGCACGGCATCGGCCGTCTCTATGAGAGCTTCCGGCGGGCGCTCGCCGTATGCCGGCTGCAGGAGAAGGGAATTCTCCCCGCAGGACACTACCTGCAGCGGGATCTTGGGGTCTACCGGCTTCTTCTGGAGATCCCGGAGGAGGGGCCGCTTCGCGCCTTCTGCGAGGACACCCTCGGCCCGCTGTTTGCCTACGACCGGGAAAAGCACTCCCAGCTCGCCCCGGTCCTTCGCCGCTACCTGGAGGAGAACGGAAGCGTGACGAGGACCGCCGCCGCGTTCTTTGTCCACCGCAACACGATTTCCTATGAGCTTGGCCGGGCAGGGGAAATCCTGGGACAGGACCTCTCCCGGCTCGACACAAGAGTTGTGCTGCTTCTTGCCTTCTACGCGGGGGATCTCCTGTCCGGGACATAAAAAACTGCCCGCACCCTTTTGGATGCGGACAGCTGATAAGAGGAACCCGGCTGGTTACTCCTTCCCGGTTTCTTCTTTTTTGTTATCATCCTTCTTTGCGGGGAAGAGCTTTGTCAGCAGCATCATGATCAGCATGAGTACCACTGCCACGGAAAAGATTCCCAGCATACCAAGTCCCATCACGCGAAGGGACGCAAGAAAATTCAAAGACATCCTATCCTCCCGGCCGCCTGGCGGCCTTTTTTGTTGTGATTTTCGTCTGCTGCGGTCTGGATCCTTCTCATACAAGCGGCACCAGGCTCAGGATGATGCCGCCTGCAATGACCGAGGCCACCTGCCCGGAGACGTTGACGCCGGTCGCCTGCATGATGAGCACGTTGGTGGGATCCTCCTCCAGGGCCATCTTGGTGATGACGCGGGCGGACATCGGGAAGGCCGAGATGCCGCAGGCGCCGATCATCGGGTTGATCTTTTTCTTAAGGAACAGGTTCATGATCTTGGCAAAGAGCACGCCGCCCACGGTGTCAAAGATGAAGGCGACAAGACCCAGAAGCAGAATGAAGATCGTGCGGATGTTCAGGAAGTCGTCTGCCCGCATCTGGGAGGCGACGGTGATGCCAAGCATCAGAGTGATCAGGTTGGCCAGAGTCCCCTGAGCGGTCTCAGAGAGGGAATCCAGAACGCCGCACTCACGGATCAGGTTTCCGAACATCAGAAAGCCAACCAGGGCGACAGAGCTGGGGGCGATGATGCCGGCGACCACGGTGATACAGATCGGGAAGAGGATCTTCGCGGTCTTGGAGACCGAGCGGGGGTTGTAGTCCATGTGGATTTTCCGCTCTTTCTTCGTGGTCACAAGGCGGATCGCCGGGGGTTGGATAATCGGCACCAGGGCCATGTAGGAGTAGGCTGCCACGATGATGGCCCCCAGGTAATTGGAGTGATAGTAGTTGGCAACAAAGATGGAAGTGGGACCGTCAGCGGCGCCGATGATGCCGACCGAGGCCGCATCCTGCAGGGAGAAGCCGAACAGCGTCGCGAGGCTCAGCGTGAAGAAGATGCCGAACTGGGCCGCCGCGCCAAACAGCATCATCTGCGGATTGGCCAGAAGCGGTGTGAAGTCGATCATGGCACCGATGCCGATAAAGAGCAGCAGCAGAAAGATCTCATTGGCAATGCCGGCATTGAAGAGCACGTCCAGAGGGCCCTCTGTCAGGACCCCGTTGAGGGTCTGGGTGACCGCGCCGGAATTGGGCAGGTTGACCAGGATGGCGCCAAAACCCATCGGGACAAGGAGCGAGGGCTCCATCTTTTTGACGATGCCCAGGTAAATGAGAATGCCGCCGATGACCCACATGACGATCATCTGTGGAGTGATGGCAGCGGCATTCCCGTAGAGACTCAGGATTTCACTCATGACTTGCAGTACCTCCGTTTTGGAAAAATGCGCGGCGGAAGGGTATAAAAAAAGGCCTTTACCGCCGCAGGTTTGCGACGATAAAAGTCTTGCTGCCGGTACTGCTGCCATACCTGGCGCATGCGGGCAGAACCTCTGCCGTGATGACGCACGCCCCCGCAGCACGAAGCCGTGCTGCCAGCTACTCCCTTTTATGTTGTTTCTACTATACGGGAGTTT
>JBJEYC010000374.1:0-1599 GCA_051886435.1 Lachnospiraceae bacterium | reverse complement strand
ACGGTGAGGATGCCGTTGGCGTCGATGTCGAAGGTGACATCGATCTGGGGCACCCCGCCCTGGGTGCTCCGAAGGCCACGGAGCCGGAAGTGGCCGATCAGCTTGTTGTCCTTTGCCAGGGGCCGGTCTCCCTGCAGGACCCGGATCTCCGCCTCCCGCTGGATCGGGGAGGTGGCATAGAAGGTCTTGGAGAGGCGGGTGGGAATCGTGGTGTTGCGCGCAATCAGCGGCGTGGAGACACCGCCTACGGTCTCAATGGAGAGCGTCATGGGTGTTACGTCGAAGAGCACCAGGCTCTGGGAGGCGCCTCTTGGCACCAGGGCATTGCCGGAGAGGGTGCTGGCCTGGATCGCGGCGCCGATGGCGACGCACTCATCCGGGTTGACGCTGTGGGAGGGCTCTTTTCCAAGAAGCGAGCGGACTTTCTCCTGCACCGCAGGCATGCGCGTGGAGCCGCCAACGAGAAGAACCCTGCCGATGTCTTTGGGGGTGAGCCCTGCGTCGTTGAGGGCCTGCAGTACCGGCGCCTCGGTGCGGTCTGTCAGATCCTTCGTGAGTTCCACAAATTTTTCCCGGGTCAGGTCAAGCTCCAGATGCAGAGGTTCCTTCCCGGCGGTGGCGATATAGGGGAGGGAGATCCGGGAAGTCTGGGCGGTGGAGAGCTCCTTCTTGGCGGCTTCCGCTGCCTCCCGGATGCGCTGCATGGCCACCGGATCCCGGGTGAGGTTGACATGGTGCTCCTGCTGGAAGCGGTCGGTGATCCAGTCCGCCACCCGTTTGTCGTAGTCATCTCCGCCCAGGTGGTTGTCGCCGCAGGTGGCGAGGACCTCCATGACGCCCTCGCTGATGCCGATCACCGAGACGTCGAAGGTGCCGCCGCCCAGGTCGTAGACCAGAACCTTGGTGGGTTCCGCGTGGTCAAGGCCGTAGGCAAGGGCCGCGGAGGTGGGCTCATTGATGATGCGCAGTACCTCGAGTCCGGCAATCGTGCCTGCGTCTTTGGTGGCCTGGCGCTGGGCATCGTTAAAGTAGGCGGGTACCGTGATGACGGCCTGGGTGACCGAAGTACCCATAAAGGCCTCCGCATCCTTTCGGATCTGCGAGAGGATCATCGCGGAGATCTCGGGCGCCTTGTAGACCTGCCCATCGATCCGGACGGACCAGTCGGTGCCCATGTGACGCTTGACCGAGAAGATGGTCCGCTCCGCGTTGACGGCCGCCTGGCGGCGGGCGATGTCGCCCACCAGGTGCTCTCCCTGCTTGGTGAAGGCTGCCACAGAGGGTGTGGTGCGTGCGCCGGTGGAAGAGGGGATGATGACGGGCGTCCCGTTTTCCACCACTGCGGCGCAGCTGTTGGTGGTTCCAAGATCAATGCCGATGATGCTGCTCATGAGGGTTCCGGTCCTTTCGTATGGTTTGAAACAGGGTTGATCATAAGTCGGCCGCCGCACCGGAACAAGAGAACAGGGAAAGATTTAAGGAAAATTTCAGGAGACAGCCTTTTGAGATACAAAAAGTGATGAAACTGTCCATTCATGAACGGAACGCGCAAATCTGTCACAAGACGGGAAATACCAGACCGCAGGATATGTGAAATCG
>JBJEYC010000373.1:0-7439 GCA_051886435.1 Lachnospiraceae bacterium | reverse complement strand
TCAAAGCGGATCAGCTGCATGGAGACCTCCTTCGTCAATTGCATACGGATATCTATATTGTAACAGAACCGGTTCCTGCTGCCTCCGACAAAACGGATGTTTTCGTGTGTGTTTTCGCGCTGCACGCAAAAAGCTCCCCCGGCGGTGATCCGCCGGAGGAGCCTGCTGCAAGCTGCTTTGAAATTTTGTCTTATCTGCTGATCACGTCCCGGCAGATCACCGGAGCCTGATTCATCATGTTGATTCCGGTGACAACCACCTTCCCGGAACCGCTTCCGGCCTCCACGACTTTGCCATCCCCGATGTAGATACCGACGTGGTCAATGTGGCCATCCCCCTCCCAGTCATAACAGCAGATGTCGCCGGGAAGGAGATTGCTCAGGGAGACCGCTGTCCCCGACGCCGCCTGATAGTCGGTGTAGTGCAGGAGAGAGAGTCCCAGCGTGTCCCGGTAGACCAGGCGGATCAGTCCGGAACAGTCCAGACCTCCTGCGGATTCTCCGCCCCAGACATAAGGCGTTCCCACGAGGGAGAGCGCGTACTGCACCACTTCCTCCCGCTCTGCCTGGGTGTAGGCATCCTGTGCTGCCGTATCGGCAGGCGCCTGTTCTGTCGCAGCAATGGAGGCAGCGGTACCGTCCGCCGCATAGATCTCCTGCGCCGCGGGAAGCGTCACCTGCGTGTCATTCTCCGGGTCCGTGTCATCTTCCGGCGTGGGGTCAATGTCGTAGATATAGAAGGCACCGTCCGCGGCAACGCTCCTGATGCAGGAAGCATCCACACCGATCGTACCGATGAGGGCGCCGGTTCCATCCACCACCTTTCCGTCCGGGGTGGCACCTCCTGCCACCAGGCGGCCATAGCCGTCAAACAGGTAGCTCTTTCCGTTCTCGCTGACCCAGCCGTTCACCATGGCACCGGAAGCATCCGTGTGATAGTAATAGCCGTTTTCCATCACCAGGGCATTCGCCCGGGCAGTACCGTCATCATTCAGATAGATGAGTGCTGCGCCGTTGGAGGTAAAACCCGACGCAAGAACAGGCTGTCCACCCGCCAGAAAAAGCATGGTTCCTGTACTCAGAGCGGCCAGAACCCTGGCCGCGGAGGAATGAAATGTCATTGACATGTTTGGCCCCCGAATTTTGTGTTCGGGGAAAATGATAGTCGATTTTGACCGGAACTGTCAATGTGTTTTGACCGTTTTGGCGCAAAAAATGTCCGGTCAACAGCATAAAAATTTCTACCCTGCCATCCTCTCTATCCCCGCCGTCAGAAAGAGCCCCTGCCCGTCTGCGGGCAGAGGCTCTCTGCGCACTCTTTTGTCTTTTCCGGTACCGATTCAGTCAGCAAACAGGCTCCGGCAGGTGACGGGGTTCTTGCCGCTCATCTTGACGCTGGAGATCTTGACCACGTTGGAAGTGGAGCTTGCCTGGCAGATCTTGCCGCCGCCGATATAGATTCCAACGTGTTCCACGGTGCCGTCGCCGTTCCAGTCGTAGCAGCAGATGTCGCCCGGCTGCAGGTCCTTTACCGACACTTCCTTCCCGAGCTTGGACTGCAGGTCAGCGTCGTGCAGAAGAGGATATCCCAGGGCTTCCCAGTAGGCATAAACCACAAGGCCGGAGCAGTCCACGCCGTCCGCGGACTGGCCGCCCCATACGTAGGGCTTGCCCACAAGAGACTGGGCTGCTGCCACCACCAGCGGACGTCCGGTTGCGCCGTTGAGCTGTTCTGTCGCAGCTTCGAGCTCCACCATCGGATCCTCCCACCACCAGGAGTCATCTGATCCGATGTAGAAATCAATGACGCTGCCCAGGTCCTCCGCGTAGGCAATCTGAGAGGGATCCACGCCGATCGTCGCGACGCACTGTCCCAGCTCATTGACAACATATCCGTCCGTCGTGGCGCCGTTGGAAAGAAGCCGCCCCTGCTCATCGAACAGGTAGTTTGCACCGTTCAGGCTGACCCAGCCCGTCTGGAGAGATCCATCTGCTCCCACCGCGTAGGTATAGCCCTGAAAGGGCACCATCGCGTTCGTGATCAGATTTCCCGCATCGTCATAGGCATAGAGCTTGTCGCCCTGCTGCTGCCAGCTCGCCGCCTGCGCCTGCACCGGCGCTGCCGCCGCCGCAATTCCCAACACAATGCCCGTCAGAGCCCCAATGGCCCTTATCTTTCTCATCCTGCCGCTCCTTCCTCATAGTGCTGCTTCTGCAGCCTTTTACGCTCACGATATACCGCAATGCCGGACAGTGTCAACATTTTTGAACACATTTGTCTTCCCGCCTCAGGACATCTGCGCAACAAAAAAGGCATGGGCCTCGATAGAGAGAACCCATGCCTGTATTCGCTTACGAGACGAGCTTTTCCGCGGCAAAGACCGCCAAAACGCCCAGAACCAGTGAGAGCAGCGCGTAGGAAAGTGCTACTGCCCCTTTTCCCCGGGCCAGAAGCTGGTCGGTCTCCAGGGCGAAAGAGGAGAAGGTGGTGAAGCCGCCGCAGATGCCCACCTTGAGAAACAGGACGAGCCGCGGACTCACCGCATTCTTTGCGGAGAGTGCCGCCACCAGACCGATGACGAAAGAACCGATGATGTTAATGCAGAAGGTCTTGATCGGAAACCCGCTCTGGGGTTCTGCGGGAAGAAGACCAATGAGATACCGGCACATGGCGCCCAGTGCGCCGCCAGCACCGACAATGACACAATTGAGCATGACAGTACCTCCCGAATGTCCGCCTTGCAGTATAGCAGATTCTGGCAGCAAGGGCACCCGGGATTTCCGGGGATTACTCTGTCTCCGCTCCCTTCCCCTGGTTGTAGTCACACTTCTGGCACTGCAGCAGGGTGTTCTCATTTGCCTCCCGGGAGAATTGGCCCGACCACTGGCAGATGCTCTGCAGAATCGGCACCACGGACTCTCCCTTCGGCGTCAGGCGGTACTCCACCCGGGGCGGAATCTCGTCGTAGGATCTGCGTTCCAGGATACCGTCCCGGATCATCTCCTTGAGTGTCGCCCCCAGGACCGCATCGGAGATGTTGACCATCTCCTTCCGGATGCTGCTGTAGCGCAGCACCTTCTTCTCATGCAGCACGCAGATCACGCGGGACTTCCACTTCCCGCCAAAGAGCTCCATGCCATATTCCAGCGGACAGCGGATGTCCTTCTCGGTCTTTCTCTGATACACCCCGTTCTCCTTTCTCCCGCCGCGTGTTTTCTCAAAGCACTTTCTTGTTGTCCTTGCCCGGCGTTGTCACGATAACCTTCTCCGGCGTAATGAGAAGGGCTCCCTTTGCGGTCGCTGCGCCGCCAAACATCTGCTCCACCATGGCCTTGAACTGGTCAACGATCGCGCCCTCCGACACGTAAGAAGCAGTACCCTTGATCTGGTATCCTTCCAGGGTCTTGGCGTCGTAGACCGAGATTGCGATCTTTCCGCCGTTTGCCTTCAGGTTCTTCAGGGTTGTCTCCAGGAACACGTCACCGACGGCCAGCTTTCCGTCCGGGGTCACCTGTTTGAAGGCAACCGGCACCACGTTCGGCTCTCCTGCCGCACAGGTTGCCAGATCCCACATCGAACTATCCAATACCTTTACCACATTTTCATTCAGCATGATGAATACCTCCTATTCGTTTGTGCTGTTCTTTGCTGCTTGCGTTGCAAAGAATAAGCCGGATAGGAGGTTTTGGGAAGATATCAGGAAATTCATGAGTCACTAATAAATTTATGAGTACTCTCCTGCAGATCCCGAACTGCCCCCTCGTGAAAGGCAAGGAGCCGTTTCCGCAGAGAGTCCGGCTCCCGGACCCGGAGCGTTCCGCCCTCAAACTTGCGAAAGTAGAAGAACAGCTGCTCCTCAGAACAGGAAAAGACAAACCACCGGATGCCGTCTCCCTCCTCGATGGTATCCGGCTTCGGCCTTCCCTGATAGACCCGAAGGTAGGCATCCTGTCCCTTGGGAGTGAGACCGATGACGGACTTCTGCGTGCCCCGGATCACATACTGGGCGCCGCGTCTTGCCATCTCGTCCAGATCCTTTCGCACCGATGCTGTCAGGACCATCCGGACAGCACTCTTTCGAAGCCCCTGGAGGCGGTTCAGGCGGTAGGTCACCGCCTGGTCCATCCCGGTCCACCTGTCCTGTTCCATGCACAGGAGGTAATTGTACATCTCATCCTGTCCCACAAAGACGCCGTATGGCAGAACCGTGTGGGTTCTGTCCGGGTTCCAGCTTGTGGAAAAACTGACGCACTGCTTCTTTTTGGCTGCGTCCTCCAAAAGATCGCACTCCTCCTGAAACACGATCCGCTCCCGCTCATGAAGGGGCTTTTGGCTGTAAGAGAAAAGGAGCTGGCACAGATATCCGGAGAGCGAGTCCTGCAAAGGGAGATTCTCGCGGATTTCCTGCAGGATGCCCTCGGTGTCGGTCGTCGGCTTGAGGGAATACTTTTTGGAGTGCTCATCCCGCCGCGGCGCCCCGGCTAAGCCGCGCAGTGCCAGAAGCAGACTGTTTGCCGCCGCCTCCTGCTGATTCTTTCGGGGAAGGTAGCCCGCGAGGACTTTGACCGCCGCCTCGTACTGGGTTCTGCACTCCTCCGCATAGGTCCGATAGTATCCCATAAGAACCCTGGAGAGGAACCGGTTTCGGTTGATGGTCTCCCGGTCCTTCTTCAGAATTTCAAAGCGCATTGCGTCCTCATCAAGAAGGGCTCCCGTCCCCTCCGGCAGATAGATGTTGATCTTCTCCTGGTAAGACATCCGTGCCTCCTCAATATTTCCTGTTATGCCCCCAAAAGGGGCCGCAAAAATCGATCTGATATCGGTATAACACAGGATGCCACGCAAAGAAAGGGGTTGTATTTTCTTTCGGATCTGCCAATTTTTCGTCTCACACTCCTCCGATATACTGAACACTGTTCCGATGAGAAAGACACAGTTCTCCCGCAGGGGAGGGAAAGGAGCATAGATGACAAGATGTACTTCTGCAGAGGCAGCCAAGATTCTGCGCCAGCTTCAGGGGGAGAAGTCTGCTCTGGAAGAGCGCGAGAACACGCAGAAGAGCTACGTCTCTTCCCTGGATCCCGATGACATGGCAATGGCACGGCCCGATTACAATTATGCAGCCACACAGCAAAAGCTCCAGGATCTGGAGGCGCAGATCCGGAAGGTGAAGCACGCGATCAACGTTTTCAACCTGAATACCATCGTCCCCGGCACCAACATGACCATTGACCAGGTGCTGGTGTACCTGCCCCAGCTCTCCGCCCGGGTGGAAAAGCTCGGATGCATGAGCCGGCGCCTTGCAAGGGAGCGCATGAACGGCCTGGAGCGGAGCTATTCCGGGCAGTACCTGGTGGAGTACCGCTTTGCCAACTACGATCCGGAAATGGTCATGAACGACTGGCGAAGTGCGCAGCAGGAGCTCTCCCAGGTGCAGACCAGTCTGGACCGGGTCAACAGTACGGCGGTCCTCACGATCCCTGACTGAGAATTTGGTTCTCCTCCGGACAGGAAAGACGACTACCACCGCAGCTGCGGGTCGAAGTGGAAAGTCTCCAGGTTTTCCGTTATTTTCCCTGTTATCCATTTTGCGGCGTGTTGCAATGTGAAAAGCCGAGAGTTTGTGCCGCCTGAGCACGATTGATACTTTCCTGTCAAAAGCAGAGCAGGCCCTGTGCCTGCCGCAGCCCGCTGCACGGTCCGAAGGGCTGAAAAAGCCGCAGCGCGGTCCGGTTTTCCGGTCCGCCTGCGGCTTTTGTCATATCAGAAATCAGGAATTTTCAAACGCCTCAGCAGGACTCTGCCGGGGGCACATCGATCTCCAGGTCGGTGAGCGGGAAGGTGCAGCAGGCATGGACATAGCCATAGGTGTGATCTGCCTGCCGCCTGTGCTCCATGGCCTTCGGGGCAAACACCTCCCCGGAGAGGAGCCTCGTGTGGCAGTACCCGCACTCTCCGCTCCGGCAGCGGGAGGGCGCCGCAATGCCGTTTCGCTCCAGGGACTGCAGGATCGAGTCTTTTGTCTTCGCCGAAATGACTCTCACCTGATCCCGGACGTGCACCGTGAGCTTCACCTCTTCCGGGACCTCCCCTCCGGGATAGTCCGGCGCGCTCTGCGGATTGTGGAACTCCCCCTGCAGCTCGTGCCGGATGCCCCGGTAGGTCTTCGGGAGCTTTTTGAGCTCCCCGTCCAGGAAGGCATACATGCCCGCGGGGCCGCAGAGCCAGATCGAGTAGTCTTCCTGCGGGGCGTACTTTTCAATGAGGGCCGCGTTCAAAAAGCCGTGCTCATAGCCCGCCTTCTCCTCATCGGAGAGGACATGCACCACCCGGATTTTTCCGCACTCCTTCTGCAGGGCCGCAAACTCCTCGCGAAACAGAATGTCCCGCTCTGTCCGGGAGCCGTAGAGCAGGATCAGATCCGCATCCTCCTCTCCCTCGGCGATCGCCCGGGCGAGGCTGTAAAAGGGCGTGATGCCGCTGCCGCCGGCAAGGGCGAGGATGGTCTTTCCGTCCCGCACGGGGTCATAGCGAAACTCCCCAAGGGGTCCGGAGAGCGTCACCGCATCCCCCACCTTCCAGGTGTCCAGGATGAGATTGCTCGCGGCGCCGCCCGGCACGCGCTTGACCGTGATGGAGAGTGCACCGGCAAGTGCCTGCCTCGGCGACGAGGAGATGGAATAGGGCCTTGTGAACTTCATCCCCTGGGACTCCAGAAAGACGCTCACGTAGGAGCCCGCCTGGAAATATGCAAAGTTCTCCGTTCCCCGCTCCCTGTCCGGGACAAAGACGTAGCTCCTGCAGTTGGCGTCCCACACCCGGATGTCCGCAATCTTCGCGTACTGCCGCCCGGGATGGAGCTGCGCTGCCAGGTCATTGATCCAGAATTTCTGCTCCGGAACGGCCTCTCCTGCGCCCTCCAGGGCCGCCTTTCGGTTTTCTCCCAGCTTCCAGAAGCGCATTGCGCTCAGTTCTGACAGATCCGGTTCCCGATTCATGCTCTCTTCTCCTCTCCCGCGATGTCCGCGATGGTCCGCTGCGCCTGCAGCAGTCCGTTGGCGTAGCAGCAGTTGTATCCGTCGATATTCTCACAGGCCGCGCCGGTGACGCGAAGTCCCGGAAGGATCTGCTCCTGATCCATGGCAAGGAAGCGGGAGATGATGTTGTCCCAGGCCTCCACCTGATAGCCGTAGGGCGTTCCCTGGGGCGTGCCCAGATACCTTGCAAAGGTCACCGGTGTCGCCATGCTGATCTCCTCCACATACGGGGCGATCCGGATGCCGGTCGTCTCCTCGTAGTGCTGGATCCAGTCCCGCTCCATCTCCTGCTTTTTCCGGTAGTACTGCGCCGGGGTGATGCCCTCCCAGTCCGCGGGATCGTCAAAGGAGGTGAAAAACAGCGTGCAGGTGCCGGAAGGCGAGCTCTCCGGAATCATGACG
>JBJEYC010000372.1:0-7471 GCA_051886435.1 Lachnospiraceae bacterium | reverse complement strand
TTGCATTCCCGGGAACGGGGGCGCAGCACAGTTGCAAGAAAACCGGTGTGGTTTTCCCCTGTGGAAAAGTGCCATTTCGCCGTTTCGGGTAACATGGGCACTGTTGGAGGGTTACCCCCGACGGGAGCAGATGAGCAAGAAAACAGGAGGGAAATACAATGGGAATCAAATCCAGTATCAGTCTCTACAGCCTGCAGTATCAGTACCTGTGGGGAAAGATGAGTCTCGAGGATATCTTTCGGTTTGTAAAGGATCTGGGCACCGACGGCATTGAGCTTCTGCCGGATCAGATGCTTCACGGCGCGCCGGAGCCGGAGGAGGACACGCTCCGGATGTGGGATGATCTGGTTGCAAAATACCCCATGGGTCTTGCCTGCGATGATGTCTTCCTCAACACCAATCTCTTTGCCAATCGGGAGCTGACAAAGCGGGAGTGCGTCGCACTCATGAAAAAGGAGATCCGGCTGGCACACCGTCTCGGCTTTCACACCATCCGCATGGTCTCCATGGTGCCGGCCTGGATTCTGGAGCCCTGCCTGGAGCTCGCTGTCGAGAAGGATGTGACCCTGAACATCGAGATCCACGCGGGCCTGGGCTTCGGGGTGAAGAAGACGGATGAGTACATCGAGGAGATGCTGCGCCTGAACAGCCCCTATATTGGGATTGTCCCGGACACCTCGCTGTTCATGAAACGGGCGCCCCGGGTGATGACCGAGTACTGCGACAAAGTACTCGGCGGTCTCAATCCGGACATTGTAAAGTACACCGATGAAGTGTTCGAGAGCGGGACGGATTTCTTCCAGCTGAATCTGAAGTCGAAGGATGGCATGGATCCCAAGCTCAAGTCCCTGATCCGAAACGACGCGGATGCGTTCTATGCGTCCAACATCAGTGGATATGAGAACCGCTCGCTCCACGAGCTCGATGACCTCGTCCCCTACATCAAACACGTCCACTTCAAGCTCTATGAGATGACCAAAGAGGGAGAGGAGTACAGCATCGACTACCGGGAGATTCTGCAGTACCTGCATGACCACGGCTATCAGGGCTATGTCTCCACAGAGTACGAGGGGAACCGCTGGGTGCTCCCGGACCATGAGATCCCGGAGATCGAGCAGGTCACGGCACATCAGAAGATGATTCAGAAGTACATCCGCGAGATCGAAGGATAAGGAGGAGATCGCCATGTTTGACAACAACGTGTTTATCAAGGACAGCTGCCGCAACGTCACCGATGCGGACGGGAAGGTCATCGGATATGAGATGGACACCTACATCACCTATTACCGCGGGATCCCTCTGTCCATGATCAACTTCCTGGCGGTGGAGACGGACGGGGAGAAGGTCCCGGCGGGGGACATCCGCTTTACACCGGACCACATCGACTGGTTTACTCTGGATGAGATGAAGACCGTGGGCACCATCAAGTGGGAATACGGCGAAAAGGGAACAGTCCGCGTCCTGAAAGAGGGAGGCCTCTCCCGAGGTACACACAAGGTGCATCTGACCGTCTGCACAAGGACCGCCTATATCCCGATCCCGCTTGAGGGAAATATGACACGCGACGTGGTCATTGCCTGAACCGTCCTTTCCAGCGGAGCACATTTTCAGCCGACCCGATCCCGGGCCGGCTGTTTTGCTGCTGTCTGGTCCTGTATAATGGACAAAAGCGTGTCGACAGGAAGAGACGCATGGAAAAGGGGATACACACAGATGAACGAGAAGACCATGTATTATGCAGTGCACCGCATCCAGGGGGAGGAGGAACACCTGGAGACTGCGATGAAGGTGCTCTTTGTCATGGATGGAACCATGCGGGTGCGGTATCAGGAGGAGAACTTTGACCTGCACCGGGAGGACATCCTGCTGGTGAACCCCGGCCTCTCCTGGGAAGCAAAGGCGCAGGAAAAGGGCGCCCTGTACGGGGAGGCCGTCTTTGCGGCGTCCTTTCTCGCCTCGGCGATCCACTCCTCTACCATGATTTTCTATTGCAATTCCGCGGTGGATGACCGGCACTCCTATCAGGATCTGCGGGACCTCTTCTATCAGCTGACGGCGGAGTACACCGCGCGGACCCGCTCCTCCGACCTTTTGATGGATCAGCTTCTTCTGGGAATTCTGGACGCTTTGGTGGAGCATTATCAGCTGGACCCCAATCAATTTACCGGTGCGGAATTGGAGGGGGACTACCGCATGCGGGAGATCATGCAGTATATCGTGGCCCATCTCGACCAGGAGATCAGCCTGACAGAACTGGCGGAAAAGATGTACGTGTCCACGTCGACCCTCTCCCGGATTTTCAAAAAGAGCACCGGCGTCTATTTCGCAGACTATGTGATGCAGCTGCGGGTTCGGATGTCCCTCGCACAACTCTCCTATTCGGATGAAAGCCTGACCCAGGTTGCTCTCTCCTGCGGCTTTGCCAACTCTGCCACCTTCAGCCGTGCCTTCCGCAAGTGCATGAACACCACCCCTTCCGCATACCGGGAGGAGCACCGGCAGGAGGCAGAACGGCGCAGGCAGGAGGAGACGGAGAAGGAGCGGCGAATCCGGGAGGAACTCAAAGACCTCGGCTATGAGGAGCCGGATCATGAGAACACAGATCACCTGCAAATGGATTTGGCCGGGATCAAGCCGGTCCCCCTTCGCAAAAACTGGAACCAGATCATCAACATTGGTGCGCTCTATGACCTGACTCGGGCCAACATGCAGTTTCATGTGGCGTACCTGCAGGAACAGCTGCATTTTACCTACATCCGCGTCTGGAACGCATTCGCGAAGCGCCTGCTCTTTTCCGACGGCAGTGTCACCGGCACCTTCAACTTCGACCTCATCGACCAGGCCCTGGACTTTCTCACGGAGCACAAGCTGAAAGTGTTTCTCGACTTCGGCAGGCGCCCTGACATGGCGCTTCGGACCAACGGCGAGGATATCTTTTATAATGAAGACTACATTCCGTTTGCAAATCGGGAGGCATGGCAGCGGGCGGTGACCGCCTTTTTGCGCCACATTCTGCAGCGCTACGGGCAGGAGGAGGTGGCCTCCTGGTACTATGAGCTCTCCATCAATGATCAGACCCTGGCGCCAGCTCAGAATTTCTACGCCGGTCAGTTTTCCTATTTTGATGCGTATACCTACCTGTACCGCGAGATGCGCAGGCTGATCCCGGGAGCGAAGTTTGGCGGAACCGGTGCGGTGATTCTGACCGGCTGGAAGAGACAGCACGACTTTATCAGGTACTGCCTGGACCAGGATGTGGTACCGGACTACCTTGGGTATATGATCTTTCCCTATGATGACGTGCGCCTGGCGGACGGCTCATATGGGCGCGTGATCTCCCAGAACGAGGCGACAGAAGAAAAACAGGTGGAGCAGATCCGCCAGCTGATGCGGGAGACGGGTCTGGAGGCAAAGGGCGTGGAGCTCTGGATCACCGAATGGAACAACTCGATCTCGAACCGCAACTACCTGAATGACTCCTGCTTTCGCGCGGCATATGTGGTGCACAAGATCAGCAGGCTCTGGAATCAGGTGGACAGCCTTGCGCTGATGTGCGGCTCCGACTGGATCAGCTCTTACATGGATACCGTCGGCATTCTGAACGGCGGGATCGGTCTCATCTCCAAGGACACGATCCGAAAGCCCGCCTTTTACGCTGTGGATTTCCTGAACCAGCTGGGCGGGGAGCTCCTGGCGGAGAACGAACACTGCCTGGTGACGAGAAAGCGCGGCGGAGACCTGTACGTGCTCTGTTATTTTTACTCCTGGTTTCAGCGCAGCTACTTTCTGCAGAGTGAGGACGTGGATCTGAAGAAGTACCGGTCCATGCGCTTTCAGGACGAAAAGCCGCTGAAGCTGGAGATCGACATCCGGCATCCCGGCGCCGCCGGCACCTGGATCATCAAGAAGGAGACATTGAACCAGGAGCATGGGAGCGTCCTGGATGCCTGGGCGGCCTTTGACTTTGACACGGAGCTCACCCGGCAGGATGTCAAATACCTCAATGCGATGAGCACCCCGGCGCTCTCCCAGAGCACCGTGACCATCGGAAGCGGTGCGCCCCTGCACCTGGAGGTGGTGATGGCACCGCAGGAGCTCTCCCTCCTGCACATCTTCCGAAAAGAGTAACGAAACAACGGATCCATGAGGTTGCAACAGATCGGATGCACTTCTTGCATCCGTTTTGCTGCAGCCTTTTTTTTGCAACAAAGGCTGCCATTCGGGAACGTGTGGAAAAGAGGCCTCCTGTGTGAAAACGGTAAGATACGGTCAGAACAAGGGAAACAGCAAACCAATTTCACACAAAGGAGGGAAACGTTTTGTACCACTACAACAAGAAGGGATTGAAACGCGGCGTTGCCGTCTACAGCTATTCCGCAGAGTATGGCGTGTCCAAGAACCTGGAGGATCTGTTTGCCGAAATCTACGACATGGGAGCCCACGGCATTGAGATCCTCGCCAACACCCACATCGACGGGTATCCGTATCCGTCTGATGAGTGGGTCGAGAACTGGCAGCGGCTCTGCGACAAGTATGAGGTGGAGCCGGCCGAGTACGGGCACTGGATCGACTCCCACGCGCTCAAGGGCAGAGAGCTGACGACAGAAGAGTCGGTGGAGATGTTAAAGCGCGACATCCGCCTGGCTCACCGCCTGGGCTTTCACGTCATGCGGACGAAGATGCCGGTGATCAATGAAAAGCTCGAGCCGGTCACGAACTGGAGAGAGATCATCAAGGGCGCCCTTCCGCTTGCCGAGCAGCTCGACATGAGGATGTGCCCGGAGATCCACAACCCGTCCAACTTAAAGGGCGAGATGGTGAAGGAATACGTGGACTTCATCAGGGAGACGGGAACGAAGAATTTCGGCCTGAACATCGACTTCTCCGTCTTTCGCACCGAGTTTGACGAGGGAGAGTGGAGAGACCCCCAGTTCACGCCGAACAAGCCGGAGGATCTCATCCCGCTTCTTCCCTACATCTACTGCTGTCACGCCAAGTTCATTCGCATGAATGACCAGTTTGAGGAGACGACCATTCCCTATCCGGAGATCATCAAGGTGCTGCAGGAGAACGGCTGGGACGGATATCTGCTCAGTGAGTACGAGGGGACCGACAAGTACGACGACTTCTACGAGGTCGGCCAGACGCTTCGCAAGCATCACATCATGCTCAAAAATCTGATTGGGGACTAAGGAGGTAATCATGGACAGACAGGTCATTCAGTCGACAGGCTTTCACAATACAAAGAATGCAGAGGGAAAGATCACGGGATTTACGTTCCGTGTGCGCCTTCCCTATTATCGGGGTATCTATTTGAGCCAGCTCCGTCCCGGAACCCTGTACGTGGACGGGGAGAAGTTCACTAAGGATGAGATTATGTGGGCTTTCGGTGGGGAGGAATACACCAACGAAGAGATGGCAGAGGACTTCCGCACCCACTGGTGCCCCACGCAGACGGCAGAGCTCCGGGTTACGAAGGAGGGCGGCCTTGCGCAGGGCTTCCACGATCTGAAGTACGGCTTCTCGTTCGAGTCCTCCTACATGCCGCCGATGATGGAGAGCGATGAGGCATTGGATCCGGACAAGGAGAGCCCGATCTTCATGCCGGAGTTTGGGCATCACGTCAACGTAAGACGGTTGCTGATCGTCTGAGGGGACAAACACCTGGCCGGACATTGGCCATGATGGAGGGAAAATGGACAAAAAATTAAGAGCAAGCAAGGCAGCAGTCATCTGCTATGGGTTTGGAGACCTCGCGTCCCAGTTTGTCTGGACCTTTGTGGGATCCTATCTGACCGTATTTTATACCGACGTGGTCGGCATCGCACCGCTGGCGGTCTCCGCGATTATGATGATCGCCCGCATCTGGGATGCGATCAACGACCCGATGATGGGGGCCATCGCGGAGCACTCCCACTCGCGGTTTGGGCGCTTCCGTCCCTGGATCGCCTTTGGCTGCCCGTTTCTGGCGCTGTTTTCGGTACTGACCTTTACCAATCCCTTTGGCGGGTCCAGTACGGCCGGCGTCATCTGGGCCGGCTTTACCTATATCGCAGCAGGCATGCTGTATACCCTGGTCAACATCCCCTACGGTGCCATGAATGCGGTCATGTCGGAGGATGCCAACCAGAGAAACCAGATCAATGCCTCCCGCAACATCGGCATGAATGCGGGCATGGCGCTGGTCAACGCCCTCTCCCCGATTCTGCTTTTGGCTTTCTCCAAACAGGGGGCGGAGGTCGCCGATGCAAATGGATATACGCGCACGGCACTTCTCTACGCCTGCATCTCCATCCCGCTGTTTCTGCTCGTGTTCTTCACCTCCCGGGAGGTGGTGCAGCCCACCAGAAGTCAGAAGGCAAAGAAGGTCACCTTCGGGGAGACCATCCATAACCTGGTCACCAACAAGTACCTGATGATTATCAGCCTGGTCATGGTTGTCCAGATGACCGCCTTCATGGGCAGAATCGCTGTTGAGGCATACTGGGTCATCTACTGCCTCGGCTCTTTTACCCTGATCTCGCTGATCATGACGCTCCCGACGCTCCTTGGCATTGTTGGATCCCTCTTTGTTCCGGCAGCCGCCAAGCGGTTCGGAAAGCGCCAGGTGCTCTGGTTCTCCATGGTCGTACAGGGCATTGCCCTCCTGATCATGTACTTTGCTCCCTTTGACAACATCCCGATGGTGATCTTTGGGGACGTCATCTTTGGTCTCTTCAACATCGGCATGCCGATGACCCTCTCCATGGTGGCGGATTCTGTCGACTACATGGAGTACAAGACCGGGGTCCGCACGGATGGAACCGCTTACGCCACCTACGGTCTTGCCACCAAGCTCGGCAATGCGATCGGCGGCGCCGTCGGCATCCTGATCATGGGCGCTTTCGGCTATGTCGCCAACACCCAGCAGACCGAGCAGGCCCTCCGCGGCATCAACATCACCGTCAACCTGCTTCCTGCCATTTTGTACTTCATTGCAGTGGCCTGCTGTTTCCTCTGGAATCTCACAGACAAAGAGGCAGATGACATCCGCACCAGCCTGATCGAGCGCCATGCAAAAGAGAGCGGCGATCAACAGGGCGCATGACAGAACCCAGAGCGGTTTTGTGACAGAAAAACCAAGTTCAGAACGCAAACCGGGCGGAGCGCAAGATTGCGCTTCCGCCCGGTTTTTTATGCTGCAGCGGACAGGAAAATCGGCAAAGAGGCAGCAGACGGTGCGGATCCGCCCCAGGGAAGCGCCAAATCCGGAAGGAGAAATACCTTTCCGGCTGCCTCTGCAACAGATGAAGCAGCATCGTTGCAGAACAGAACGCAGGCGCCCGGACTTTGCAAGAGAACCGGGCTGCCTGTGCCGCTTCGGAAAAGCCGGATTATGCCGGAATTTCTACAATGGGATCATCAGAAAAGGAACTGCACTGATTGTGGAGGGAAAATCAATGACACAGGATATCGGTTTTGCAATCATCGG
>JBJEYC010000371.1:0-1606 GCA_051886435.1 Lachnospiraceae bacterium | reverse complement strand
GATTCGGGGAGATGATATTTCCGGCCTTTCCGCCGCCGACCATGGCAAGAAGAACTCCGCTCTTTGAGAGGCCGGCCTTTTCACCGATGGCCAGGGCGATGGGCGCCACCGTGATGACAGAAATGTCGACAAAGACACCGACCGCGCAGATGATCATGGTTGCGATGGCGATGGCAGCCACCGCGCGCTTTTCGCCGAGCTTCTCCACGATGGTCTCCGCAATCTTCTGTGCGGAGTTCGTCTTGATCAGGGCCCCGGCAAGAATACCGCTGGTGAGAATCCGGAGGACGGAAGACATCATGGAGCCCGCCCCGCTCACCATGGTGTCGATCGTTCCCTGCAGACCTCCGCCTCCCAAAATTCCGCCGATGAGTGCGCCGATGATCAGGCTGTAGGCGGGCGATATCTTTCGGATGATCAGGATGATCGCAATGGCAAGGCCAACGAGCGCGCCAAGTGTGGTAAATGTAACATTCATCTCATACTCTCCCTCTATGATGAACCGTGCTGTTCTGTTTCATTTCCGTGCCGCCAGGTAGAGTCGGAAGGCCTGCTCAGCAGTATCTGTCATGTTCCGGCACGCGTTCTCCGGATCCATGGCCTCGGTGCTTGTAACGATGCGCTGCAGAATCGGAAAATAAGCGTCGATGCCGTGCGCATTGCAGACCTTTGCGTCAGGGGTCACGCATCCGGCAAAGGCAATGACGGTTTTTCCGAACTTTTTTGCAATGGAGGCAACGCCGATGGGCGCCTTGCCCATGATGGTCTGGCTATCGAGACGCCCCTCACCGGTGACCACCACATCGGCATCCTTCACGTAATCCTCCAGGTTCGTCTCTTCCAGAACAATCTTGATGCCGGACTCGAGAACGGCGTTGGTGAAGGTGAGAAAGGCAAAGCCGAGCCCTCCGGCCGCACCGGTGCCTGCTGCCCTTGCGTTGGCCTTCGGATATTTGTCTCTGGCGAGCATGGCATAATAGGCAAGCCACTTGTCCATCTGCATGATCATGGTGGGGTCAGCGCCCTTCTGCGGGCCAAAGACCGCCGAGCATCCCTGCTCACCGCAGAGGGTATTGGTGACATCGCAGGCGATCCGGAAGGAGCATTCGGCAAGCTCCGGGAGGACCTCGTCATCTGTAATGGACTCCAGAACCTCAAGCCCTTTTGCACCGAAGGGGACCTGCCTACCCTCTCTGTCCAGGAAGCCATAGCCAAGGGCCTGCAGCATGCCAATGCCCCCGTCATTGGTTGCGCTGCCGCCGATGCCGACGATGAAATGGCGGCACCCTTTCCCGATGGCATCCCGGATCATCTCACCGACGCCGTAGGTGGTGGTGTGCAGTGGATTGCGCTTCTGTTCGGGAACAAGGGTGATGCCGGCAGCAGCGGACATCTCCATGACGGCGGTCTGGCCATCGTTTAAGATGCCGTACTGCGCCGTCACGCGCTGCCCCAGGGGGCCGGTAACCTCGGCACTCTGCAGGGTGCCGCCCATGCCGAGCGTCAGGGCTTCAACGGTACCCTCGCCGCCATCGGCCAGGGGCCGGACGATGATCTGCGCCCTGGGGTCAGCTTTGCAGACGCCGGCGCGGATGGCGTCGCCGGC
>JBJEYC010000370.1:0-1606 GCA_051886435.1 Lachnospiraceae bacterium | reverse complement strand
AAAAAAGAGGAAGGATAAGGTACCCTTCCTCAACCACCAGTGCTAAAATGTTAGTTGCTGAGACAAACAGAAAGCGGTGGTGGTACCATGAATATACCAGTTGAATTGAGAATTGGCAAGGAAGAATTTGCAGATTTTGCAGATTTGGAGAACAGTTTGTTTGAAGCGCTGATGGCGGCAGGACGTGAGCTGTTCCGTACAATGCTGTCGGCACTGGATGAGAAGCTGCTGGAGACGCGGGACCAAGAAGCATACCGGAATAAGGGCCTGCGGAAGACGTGCGTGAAGACCCGGCTGGGCGAGGTTGAGTATGACCGGCATGTGTATGAACAGCGGAGAGCGGATGGCAGCAAGCAGTATGTGTACCTGCTGGACGAAGCGTTGGGAAAGCAGACGGTTGGGACGGTATCAATGACGGTGTGCCAAATGGCGGCGGAGGCGGTGACAGAATCAACGTACCGGTCGTCCTCGCGGCAGATAGCTGAGATGACAGGGCTGACGCTGAGCCACCAAGGGGTATGGAACATTGTGCAGAAACTGGGTGAGGCCCGGGAGGAAGAGATTGAGCAGCAGCGTGTCCGGGCAAAGGCAGGGCAAGGCCGGGGCGAGCTGGTGAGCAAGATCCTGTACGAGGAGGCCGATGGTATCTGGCTGAAGCTGCAGGGCGCGGACCGAAAGGAAAAGGGCGCCAAGGCGGAGATGAAACTGGCGATTGCCTATGACGGGGCGCTGTGGTCCACGGGAAAGAAACGGCGGACATTGGACAACAAGGTGGCCTATGCCGGCTTTGAACCCGCAAAGGAATTCATGGCCCGCAAGGAAGGCGTAATCGCGGACCACTATGACGTGGATGAGATTGAACTGCGGGTGGTGAACGGAGACGGCGCCGCCTGGATCAAATCGGGGCGGGACGCAGATGGAATCTATGTTCTGGACGAATTCCACCGCAACAAAGCCATTACGGAATATGTGGATGACGAGGACCTTCGCCAGACGATGCGGCAGCTTTTGTATGAGGGCAAGATCGATGATCTGCTGTTGTGCATCGAAGCTTCCATCGAATCGACCCTGGATGAGCAGGAGCAGGAGAAACGGCGCAGTTTGCTGGCATATTTTACGAACAACAAAGAGGGACTTTTAGACTATTACCACCGGGGGATCACGATCCCCGAGACCCGGCACAAAGACATTCACCATGCCCGGCTGGGCAGCATGGAGAGCAACATTTTTACCATCATCGGCAACCGGATGAAGGGGCGGCGGGCCTGCTGGAGCCTGCGGGGCGCGGGAAACCTGGCGCGGCTGCTCTGCCTGAAGCACACGACAGGATATGGGCATCTGTTTTCTCGTACTGAGACGGGGCGGGAGCGGAAGACCCTGGAAGAGTACCGCGCGCCGTTGAGCGCCGGCCGGATCCGGGAGACCGTAGGCCGGGGTTACGAAAGCCCCCTCCGGGCAGGCACACTCTGCCAAGCCTGGTGGTTGAAGCAGATCCTCGCACCGACTCCTTTGGCAGACCTCAAACTTACGTGACAACAAGGGGAGCCTTTGCTCCCCTTAGATGCCATACAGCGCAGACTGACAGCGACGTCAAGGCCGGAGAGGC
>JBJEYC010000369.1:0-1608 GCA_051886435.1 Lachnospiraceae bacterium | reverse complement strand
AATTTATGGCAGTTTATGCAATCAGTGACGTGCATGGGGCGCTGGACGAGCTGGACCGCCTCATCAAAAAGACCGGCATCCGGTTTGACGGGAGCGATTCCCTGTACCTGTTGGGAGACTTCGGGGACTGGGGGGAGAAGTCCATCGAGACTCTGCTGTACGTGAAACATCTGGAACAGACCTGGCCTTTCGTGCACTGCACGATGGGAAACCACGAGCTCATGTTTCTGAACACCGCTCTGGCGGCGGGGGACGGAAAGCCCGAGGGGGATGACGCCGAGAACTGGCTCCTCAATAACCGGGGGCTGGTCACCTGGCAGGGATACCAGTCCCTGGACCGGGACCAGAGAGAAGATCTGCTCGCGTGGCTCTCGTCCCTTCGCTTTTCCTATGACGTGAACCTGGGAACGCTGACCTTCATGCTGGCTCATGCCTATCCCTACTATTATGACTGTGCCTATCCGGAGGAGGAGGCAAGGCGCCGCCGCCAGGAGGCGGTCTGGCGCAGGCTCCTTCTGCGGGAAAATCCCTTTGCGGAGTACCAGGGGAACAACCACTACGATTACCTGGTCTGCGGGCATACAATTTCCGAGTTCTATTTTCAGCAGCTGCGCGCCGAAAAGCCTCAGCACAGGAGAATGCCGACGGAGACGATCCGCAACCGGATTTTCCGCGGGGAGAACTTCATCGATATTGACTGCGGCGCTAAGTGCATGGATGTGGAGGATGGTGCCTCCGACCAGCGGAAGATGGCGGCACTCCGGGCCCAGCTCGCCTGCCTTCGCCTCGACGACATGGAAGGCTTTTATGTTCACCGCCCGGTGGTAAAGGTGCCGGATCTGACCCAGGCTGCTGTGCCGGAGGTAAGGATCCCGGAAGTGAAGCTTCCGGAGCTCCACTTCCCGGAACTGCATCTGCCTGAGAACATCTCCTTCCGGGACATCTGTCAGGAGGCGAACACCAATGCCCGGGATGCCTATGAGGACCCGGTGCCGGAACCCTGGCATCACAGGAAGGGGTGATCCGGGTGAATTGGATAGCGGCAGTCCTGCTGCTTTGTGCCGGGGCAGTCGCTGCCCTTCTTGTGTTCCGGTATCTGCGGCGGGAAAAGCCCGTCGATATGGACGAGATGGAGGGGCACGATTTTGAATACTACTGCGCGGACCTTCTTCGGGCCAATGGCTACACCCATGTGGAGGTCACCCGCGGCAGCGGAGACTTCGGCGCGGATATCCTGTGCATGCAGGGGGATGTAACGCTGGCCATCCAGTGCAAGTGCTGGGACGGCCCGGTGGGCGTTTCGGCGGTGCAGGAAATCTACGCCGGCCGGGACTACTACGGCAGAATGGCTGGCATCGTGATGACCAACCAGTACTTCACCGCCCCGGCGCGGGAGATGGCAGCGCGGCTGAACGTGATCCTCTGGGACCGGGACGCCATGGAACAGTTGGCGGCTGCCCTGGAGACATGATGGAACGGCGCGGACGCATATGGTAAAATCGACTGGCAGGTTTGGCAGAAAGGACGAAGGGTACTCTATGGACAACTTACAGCTGAAGAAGACGGCAAATGCAGTGCGGCGGGACATCGTGACCGAGGTGTACTCCG
>JBJEYC010000368.1:0-1609 GCA_051886435.1 Lachnospiraceae bacterium | reverse complement strand
GCGGATCTGACCAGCAAGGGCGGCGCCGGAGAGGCCATCTCCATGGGCATCTACGGATGGTTCTTCGAGCAGTTCCTCTGCAAGCAGGGCCTGAACTATGTCGACAACAACAACGGACGTGACGGCGCCTGCACGAAGGTTGAGTTTGACTCCAACGGCGGCGGCCTGAACATCCTCAAGCAGTGGAAGACCATGTATGACGATGGAACCGCACCGAACGTAGGTAAGGGCGGCGATTCCGGTCTGGTGGACTTCACCGCTGGCAAGAGCGCAATGACTCTTGGTTCTACCGCTTCCCTCAAGCAGATCCTCGAGGAGGTTGACGGCAAGTTTGAGGTTGGCACGGCTTACTTCCCGAAGGTCTCTGACAGCGACGAGGGCGGTGTCTCCATCGGAGGCGCTTCTCTCTGGGCTCTGAACAATGGCGATGAGGCAAAGCAGGATGCAGTCTGGAAGTTCGTGAAGTTCCTTGTCTCTCCGGAGAGCCAGGCATACTGGGCAACCCAGACTGGTTACTTCCCGGTCACGACCGCAGCGCATGATGAGGATGTCTTCAAGCAGAATATCGAGCAGTATCCTCAGTTCCAGACGGCCATCGATCAGCTCCATGACTCCGCACCGCAGTACGCCGGCGCTCTGATGAGTGTCTTCTCTGAGGCAAGACAGGATGTTGAGAGCGGCATCGAGGATATGCTCAACAACAATGAGGATCCTCAGGATGCTGTGGACACGATCGCATCTGAGATCAACAAGGCGATCTCCGATTACAACGTCGTCAACTCGTAAGATCCAAAGCGCGGCCTTGCATAAGACCAAAAGACCTGGAGCGGGCAGCCGCTTCAGGTTTTTTCAACATCAGGCAAAAGACGTGCTACACTGAAAACACAGCAGAATGAAGGAGGAAACACCGTGAATACAGTACAGGTTTGGGCACACCGTGGGGCGAGCGGCACGCTCCCGGAAAATACGCTGCCGGCGTATGCCGAGGCAGCAAAAGTCGGCGCGGACGGCATTGAGCTGGACATTCAGCTGACAAAAGACGGACAGATCGTTGTCTGCCACGACGAGCGGATCGACAGGACCAGCAATGGCACCGGCTTTGTGAAGGACTACACGCTGGAGGAGCTGCGCGGGTTTGAGTTCCATAAGACCTTCCCGGACTATCCTCATGCGCAGATCCCGACCATGGCAGAGGTGCTGGATCTCATCCAGCCCACCGGACTGATGATCAACATCGAGCTCAAGACCGGCCTTTTCTTCTACGAGGGCATTGAGGAGAAGATCCTGAAGCTGGTGCGTGAGAAGAAGATGGAGGATCGGGTTCTCTACTCTTCCTTTAACCACTATAGCATCCGGAAGATCCAGGCACTGGACCCTACGGCAAAGACCGCATTTCTGACCTGCGATGGCTGGATCGACCTGCCCGCCTACGGGAAGAAGTACGGCGTGAACGCCCTGCACCCGGATTTTCACAACCTGCAGTATCCGGATTTCATGGAGCAGGCTGACAGGGAAGGCCTTGATGTCAACGTCTGGACCGTCAACACGAAGGAGGACATCCTCTGGTGCGCGGAAAAGGGCGTGCATGCGGTCATCACGAACTACCCGG
>JBJEYC010000367.1:0-7514 GCA_051886435.1 Lachnospiraceae bacterium | reverse complement strand
GGATCTGGGGGTCTACGACTTTGACCACTACCGCTATGCGGCCGGCCCCGCCCTGTCAGTGGGCAACCTCTATCCCCAGCTCTACAGCCGCACCTTCTATGACAGTATGAAGAATCTTGGGGACGGCACCGTTGTCAATCTCCTCCGCTGCGGCTGGGCGGGCAGCCAGAAGTACGGGAATGTCATCTGGAGCGGCGATGTGCCCAGCACTTTTGAGGCTTTCTACGATCAGCTCCAGTGCGGCCTGAACATGGGCCTTGCGGGCATCCCCTGGTGGACCACCGATATCGGCGGCTTCATGACCGATGACGTGGAGGATCCGGCGTTCCGTGAGCTCTTGGTGCGCTGGTACGAGTTTGCGGTTTACTCGGCGGTTCTTCGGATGCATGGAGATCGGGGACCCTACACGATTCCACCTCTGGACCATCGGGATTTTGGCGGCGGATATCTTCACACCGGCCAGCCAAATGAGCTCTGGAGCTACGGGGAGGATGTTTACAGGATCCTGAAGAAGTACTACGACATCCGGATCAGCCTGCACGATTACATCAAAGATCTCTATCGGGAGGCCTCGGAGAACGGGTCTCCTCTGATCCGTGCGATGTTCTACGAGTTCCCGGAGGATCCCGCCTGCTGGGAACTTCAGGATCAGTACATGTTTGGCGAAAAGTATCTGGTCGCCCCGATCTTCCACCTGGGAGAACGGGAGCGGGATGTCTACCTGCCCGCAGGCACCTGGAAAGACACCCGGGACGGCAGCGTCCTGGAGGGCGGCCGCACCGTTCACACGGCTGCGCCGCTGGATGCGATGCCGGTGTTTGAGAGGGTTTTTGCCGGCGCCAGATGACCAGAAAAGATACGGGCACCAGCACCCTGGACATGACGAGGGGAAGCCCTACCCGCCTGATGCTCCGGTTCATGGTGCCACTGCTTATTGGGAACATATTTCAGCAGTTCTACAACGTGGCTGATTCGGTCATTGTGGGCCGCGCCCTTGGAGCAGAGGCGCTTGCGGCCGTCGGGGCCACCGGCTCTTTGTGCTGGATGATCTTTTCCCTCTGCACGGGACTTGCCAGCGGCATCGGCGTTGTGGTGTCCCAGAGCTTTGGCGCGGGCAGGATGGAGGAGGTGCGCCGCATGATCGGAAACACCTGGATCCTCCTTGCCGGGGCTTCAGCCCTGATGGGCTGCGCGGGGGCAGCAGGTGCCGGGAAAGTGCTCTTACTTCTTGCCACCCCGGATGATATCCTGCCCGCCGCGGCGCTGTACCTTCGGATTCAGTGCGCCGGGATCTTTGCGGTGGCGCTCTATAACGGCGTCGCTGCCATCCTGCGGGGCCTGGGGGACAGCAGGACACCCCTCGTCTTTCTGATCATTGCCAGCGTCCTGAACATCGCCCTGGACCTTCTCTTTGTGCTGGTGTTCCACTGGGGCGTCGCCGGGGCGGGGATCGCGACGGTCCTTGCCCAGCTCCTATCCGGTATTGGGAGCCTTGCCGCCGCCGCGGCGCGGGATCCCCTCTTTCGGCCAGACCGGGGGGATCTTCGCCCGGACAAGGCGCTCTTGCTTCGGGCAATTTCCATCGGCGTTCCGATGGCGGCCCAGAGCGCCCTCATCGCCCTCTCCTGCGTGATCCTGCAGGGGGTGGTGAATGCATTCGGATCCTCGGTCATCGCAGCCTTCACGGCGACGGGCCGCATCGAGCAGCTGGTGCAGCAGCCCTACCAGTCCCTGTCCCTGGCGCTTGCAACCTTTGCCGGCCAGAACCTGGGAGCTGGGAAAAAAGAGCGGGTGCGGGACGGAGTCCGAAAAGGATTTTGGCTGATGCTCGCCTTTACCGCAGTCATGATCCCGGTGATGCAGCTCTTCGGACGGCAGATCATGGAACTGTTTGTAGAAGAGGAGAATGTGATCCGGCTGGGGCAGACGGCCCTTCGCCTCACCAGTCCCTTCTACCTGCCCCTTGGCATCATCTACGTCTGCCGTGGGATGCTAAACGGAGCCGGGGACGGCTTCTTTTCCCTGTTAAACGGCGTTACCGAGTGTGCGGGCAGAATCCTGTTCCCGTGGCCTCTGACCAGGGTAAGGGGGATCGGTGTCTTTGGCATCTGGCTCGGCACCGCCCTCACATGGACTCTGGTCTCTGTAGTGACGGCGCTTCGGTACCGGTCGGGCGCCTGGAAGAGAATGGCCCTTCGGGGCGGGCCAGGCGGAAAAAACAAACAGATATCTTTTTGAAGAGGATGTGCTGAACCTGCAGCACATCCTTTTTTGACATTTTCCATGGCAGAATTTCATGTTTCACAGAATCTGAAAAAAACAGGGGAGAAAGAGGGGAAACCGCGGGGGTGCCGCCAAATGTCCCGTTCGCATAGGATACAGGCATACGAAAACCTTTACGGAAAACGCGAAAAGACAAACGGGAAAATGGCGAAACCGCGGAGATTGATCGCTTTTCCGGAAGGGAAAATATAAACGTTTCAGACCCGGGGCAGAGCGGTGCCAGTGCCTCAGGCAAAGGAGGAAAAAGTGATGGGGAAACGCAGTGCGGTCCGCAGGGGAACACCCCCGGTGGCGGAGGATCCGAATTTCAAACCGAATAAGAGTGAGGGCTTCTGGGCCAATACCTGGAAGCACCGTGCCTACCTGGTTCTCTCGCTCCCGGCGGTAATTTTGATGCTCCTGTTCAACTACATCCCGATGTCGGGTCTGCTGCTGGCGTTTAAGAAGTACGACATGACGAAAGGCATCCTGGGGAGCCCCTGGAACGGACTGGACAACTTCAAGTTCCTGATCGCCTCCAAGTCCACCTTCCTGACCATGACGCGCAACACCCTGTTTTACTACGTGATCTTCACGGCGCTGGGAACCTTCCTGAACGTGGTGCTGGCCCTTGCGATCGACCAGTTTGCCTTCAAGAAGGTCGGAAAGGTGATGCAGACCATCATGATCATCCCGGTCTTTGTCTCCTTCGCCGCGGTGCAGTTCATCGTCATGGCGTATCTGGGCTCTTCTGTGGGCATGATCAGCAATGCCCTGGCGGCCTCGGGACACAAGATCGCCTTCTACCGCAGTCCCCAGTACTGGCCCCTGATCCTGACCATCGTCAAGATGTGGAACAGCGTGGGCTACGGCTCGGTCCTGTACATGTCGGTCCTGGCCGGCATCGACACCTCGCTGTATGAGGCCGCCCAGATCGACGGCGCCACCAAGTGGCAGCAGATTCGGTACGTCAGCCTCCCGGAGCTGGTTCCGATGATCACGGTTATGCTCCTTCTGTCCGTCGGCAACATCATGCACTCCGACACCGGCCTGTTCTACCAGGTCACCAGAAACACCGGAAACCTCTACAGCACCACGCAGGTCATCGACTCCTACGTGCTGAATGCCCTGATGAAGGTATCTGACTTCGGCTTTACCGCGGCGACGACGTTCTTCCAGTCGGTGGTGGGACTGCTTTTGATGCTCTTTGCCAACTGGCTGGTCAACCGCATCAGTCCGGAAAACGCGCTGTTCTGATCAGGGGAGGAAATCGCACGATGGCAAAAGAAAAAGAAATCACAGTCAAAAAGGCGCCCAAGGGGCCCGGGCAGTATGTCCTTGGCTTCTTACTGCTCCTGTACACCGTCTTCTGTGCGGCACCGCTCATCCTGGTGGTGATATCCGCTTTTACGGATGACAAGGAATTAAAGAGCACGGGCTTTACCTACTTCCCCAGCCACTGGTCCGCAGCGGGCATGAATGCGGTGCTGCGCTACGGAAAGCAGCTGGGCACCTCCTACGGCGTGACGATCTTCATCACAGTGGTGGGCACGGCACTGGGTCTTCTGGTCATGAGCATGTTTGCCTATGCCCTCAGCCGCCCGCAGTTTCGGATGAGACACTTTCTGGGCATCTACCTGCTGATCCCGATGCTGTTCAACGGAGGACAGTTCTCCAGCTACATTATCTTCACCGGAGTCTATCACCTGAAGGACTCTCTGCTGCTTCTGATCCTGCCGCTTGCGGTGACCACGATGAACGTCATCATCCTGCGCACCTACATCTCCAACAGTATCCCGGAGGAGCTGATGGACGCGGCCCGCATCGACGGCGCAGGGGAGTACCGGACGTTCTTCCAGATCACGCTCCCGCTCATGAAGCCCTCTCTCGCGGCGGTGGGCTTCATGATGGCCACCACCTACTGGAATGACTGGCAGAACGCCTACCTCTACATCGAGTCCAAGAGCAAACAGCCGCTGCAGCTTCTGCTGATCAAGATCCAGAAGTCCATCGAGACGCTGCTGTCCAACAAGAATATCCCGTCCTCGGTCATTGCGGCCATGGGCGGAAACATTCCCCAGTGGTCCGCCACCATGGCGACGGTCATCGTTGTCATCGGACCCGTGATCATTGCGTACCCGTTCTTCCAGAAGTACTTCGTCAAGGGACTGACCGTCGGCTCCGTCAAGGGCTGAGATCGCATCTTATGTGCAACCTTCAGGGAATACCTGAATGAAAAAAGGAGGGTAAGTTTATGAATGCAAAGAAACTGGTTTCCATCCTGCTGGCAGCGGGCACGGGCGTGTCCCTGCTGGCCGGCTGCGGATCCTCCGGATCCGCCGACACAGCATCGACCGCTGCGGCCACAGCGGCAGAGGCGACAGATGCGTCTACGGCATCGGCAGACAGCGGGGATGTTCCCACCATTGTGCTCTACCGTGCAGCCTACAACGTGGCAGATCCCGATGCGGATGAGGAGCAGAAGGTTCAGGACGCCATCAACGAGTACCTGCTTCAGAACGGCCACAACGAGCAGGTTGAGATTCATGACATCAACAACGCCGAGTATGGCGACAAGGCAAACATGGCCTGGAACAACGGCGAGGTCGACCTGATGTGGACTTCCAACTGGTGGCAGACCATTGGCACGGACGACCTCTACAAGAACAAATCCGCGCTGGACATCACGGATCTTCTGCCGGGCACGGAACTGTACAATGCGATTCCCGAGTCCTACTGGGAGGGCTGCCGCTATGACGGGCGCGACTACTACGTCCCGATCTACAAGGAGGGCGCAGAGGGGTACAAGCTCAAGATGCTGCAGTCCAACCTGGACGCTGCGGGTGTCACGGCGGATGAGGTCAAGAGCGCCATGGACGCCAAGGACAATGTCTATGACAAGCTGAGTGCCCTGGAACCCTTCATGGACAAGGCTGTGGATGCAGGCATCCGGTATCCCTTCACCTTTGCCGCGACGCCGATGTTCTACCGCTTCTACATGGACAAGTATGACTTCATCGCCTCCAACATGGAGTCCATGCTGGCAGTGGATGTGTCAACGAATGAGGTCATCAATCCGATCCAGACAGAAGACTACGCAGACTATTGCAAGATGATGTCCCGCTGGGCGGACAAGGGATATATCAACGCGGACGACGAGGTCGGCAAGATTGTCGACGCCACCGTGGGTTCCACCAGCGACTGGATGTTTTACTGGTGGACGGCCGTTCCGAACGACAAGGAGTCCGAGGGACGTGATGGCAACCAGGCAGAGGAATTTGCGGATCTGACCAGCAATTACAGCACCTCCCGCTCCACGCTGGGATCCTGCTGGGCAATCTCTGCCAAGTGCGATGAGACAAAGGCAAAGGCCTGCATCGACTTCCTGGGCGTTCTTGAGACTGACCCGGTGGTCGGCAACCTCTTCACCTACGGCATTGAGGGCACCGACTATGTCCTGACCGATGGAAAGGTAGACCGCACCCAGGAGGGCACAGGCACCCTCTACAGCCACAGCCCCTGGGAGTCCACTTCCGTCAAGGCGGTTACCCTGGAAGTGGGTGAGCCGGACAACAAGGTGGAAATGTATGACACCTTCAATGAGAACGCGAAGACTTATCCGTCCACAGGCTTCCGTTTCAACGCCGATGCCGCGGGTCTGACCGATAAGGTCGCTGCCTGCATCGACAAGTTCAACACCTATGGCTTCTCCCTGGAACTGGGCGGCTATTCCGAGGATCAGGTGGATGCCACGATCGAGGAGTATCAGAACGAGCTTGACGGCGCGGGCTATCAGGACATTCTGAAGGCAGCGCAGGAACAGTACGATGATTGGAAGGCGGCCAACAGCCAGTAAGTGATCCGCCCTCTGCAGTAAGGAAAGACCGGTCCGGAGAGGACCGGTCTTTTCTTGTGCCCTGCATTTTTTGGTCTGCAGCCGCCAAGCCGGCAGAAGCGGCATGGAAATGGCCATCAGCCAGGTGCCTGGAGAACGGTCATGGCAGAGCAGCGTGATCATCCACAGCAGAAAGAGCCCGATCCATCGAATCCGTCACTTTGCGTGGTGGTGTAAAATTTCAATGCGCCGCGAAAATTTCGCCGGCGTGCGGCAGTGGGAGCGAAACGGATATTAAACGATTTCATAAATGATGGGGTAAATACGCCAAAATATCCCGGATATTTGGGAATCTTTGAGGCAAAATCATGGAAGCCGGCCATGAGGTATAAAAAAATACAGGAGAAAATAAGGAATTCCTATTGCATTTTGTGAAAAATGAGGGTACATTATTTACGTAAACGATTTAGTTAACAGGCGGGCGGTAAAGGGAACCGTTCCGCTCGAATGACCCAACAATGTTAGGGAGGTAAGGTTATGAAGAAGAAACTCGTCAGCACCATCCTTGCAGCATCCTTCGCAGCAGCAATGCTCGCGGGCTGTGGCTCATCGGACAGCGGTGACACCGCTGCCTCCACCGCAGCAACTGAGGCAGCCACTTCTGCCGCCACGGAAGCAGCTCCCGCCGCCACAGAGGCAGCGGCTGAGACGACTACCGAGGCAGCAGCATCGGGCGCCGATGAGGGCAAGGTCCTCAACATTCAGTGCTGGAACACGGAGTTCCAGTCCAGAATCACGGATCACTATCCGGGATATGAGAAGGTGGATGACACCACCGGCAAGATCGGCGACGTCACCGTGAAGTGGACCATCACCCCGACGGATGACAACGCTTACCAGAACAATCTGGATTCCATCCTGCCCGGCAATGCAGATGCAGCAGCAGATGACAAGGTTGATATCTTCCTCGTCGAGGCAGACTACGCACTCAAGTACATGAACGCCGATCCGGCAGTTGCTATGAGCATGGATGAGCTCGGCATCACCGCAGACGATCTGGCAGATCAGTATCAGTACACCAAGGACATCGTCACCGATGCCAGCGGAAGCCAGCGCGGTATTTCCTGGCAGGCCTGCTCCGCCGGTCTGATTTACAACCGCGAAGCAGCCAAGGCTGTTCTCGGCACCGACGATCCGGATGAGGTTCAGTCTCAGCTGGATTCCTGGGATAAGTTCAACGATGTGGCCGCAAAGGCAAAGGATGCGGGCTACACGATGTGCTCCGTGAACGATACCTATCGTGTCTACTCCAACAACGTGACCACTCCCTGGGTGGTTGATGGCAAGGTCAACGTAGACGATAACATCAAGAAGTGGGTGGATGACTCCAAGGCTCTGGCAGATGCCGGCGAGGAGA
>JBJEYC010000366.1:0-1614 GCA_051886435.1 Lachnospiraceae bacterium | reverse complement strand
GACCGGCACCCGGTCATCTCGGATGACCCGAGGATCCCGGGCTTTGGAAGGATGGTGCAGGCCATCCTGGACAACAGGGCCCTTGCCTCCTTTACCTAGTGCGGGATGCACCTTGTGTTCTTCCCCATCCGGCTCCACCGGATCTGCAGCCCGGTGCTCATCTCTGCAGTGTTTCTTCTGGCCCCGGTCTCTTTCCGGTTCCTCATTTTGGAGGGGAGTTCGTCTGGCCTTCGGGACGTGATCCCCGCCATCTGCCGGATTCTCCCCCACTACTGGATCGGCTTCCGCTCCCCCTGGTATCAAAAACTCGGGCAGAATGATCCCCCGCTCTGCTTTTTCCAGGAAGGACGCAAAAAAAGGATCTCTCCTGCCTTCCCAAATCCGAAATAGTTCCGCCTTTATACGAAGAAAAGGGCAACAGCGCCTGGCTGCTGTCCTTTCCTGCGATTTTTAACGTATCGGATATTGTCTTACGCCTTCTCCGCATACCCGGCGGCGCGGTTTACCACGCTCCGGAAGGTTCCCTCCCCGTGGAAGGCAAGGTAGTTTTCGGCTGCGATCTTTCCGATCTTTTCCAGGGTCACGGAGAGATGAAATCCCCCCGCGATGTGGGGCGTCATGTAGAGATTTGGCACCTTGTAGAGCGGGCTCTCCTTCGGCAGGGGCTCCTGTTCAAAGACGTCCAGCCAGATCCCGGCAAAGCGGGAGGAGATGGAAGGATCCGCAAGGGCCGCGGTCTCCAGCGCGCTGCCGCGCCCCGCGTTTAACAGATAGGCACCCTCTTTGCAGGACGCAAGGATGTCCCTGCTGACAAGGTGGAAAGTCTTTCCGGTTCCCGGGAGAGAGAGGACGATGACATCCGCGCGGGATACCTCCTCCTTAAGAGCCTCCACCGGGTGGACCTCATCGAGCTCTTTCGGGCAGATGTCCGCGTGGTGCCGGATGCCGGAGAGGGTGATCGGGTATCCCGGCTCCTCGAAGGCCCGGATTCTCCTTGCGAAGGAAAGGCCGATGTCGCCGGTTCCGACGAGGAGGATCCGCTTTCCAGCCGGAGAGTCCACCGGACCCTCATCCTGCCAGAGTGCCTCCCTCTGGTCTTGAAGGTAGCCAGGGATTTTTTTCATCATGACAAGCAGCATGCAGACGATGTACTCGGAGAGGGCGGTGCCATAGGCCCCGGTGGCACAGGTCAGCACCGTCTTCTCCGGAAGAATTCCAGGGGCGGTGTAGGCGTCTGCCCCGGCACTGTTGAGCTGCACCCAGGAAAGGCGGGACGCACCGGACAAAAGCGCCGGCGGGATGTTCCCGATGAGGGCATCCGCCTGTGCCGCATCCTCCGCGGTCACCTCACTCTTTTTGACAAACCGGATGTGATCGCCATAGGTTTTTGCGATCTTCTCCAGCGCCTTTTTCTGCGCCTCTGGAAAGGGCACCGTCACAAGGACCGCTGACCCAGTGTTTTTGCTGCTCATTCTGCTCCTTTCTGCGCCTGTTCCGGGAACAGGTCCTGCCGCGCCATCGCGGCGGCTGCTTCCTTCGCGCTTCCCGGGCGACCGAAATAGTAGCCCTGGATGCGGTCACAGCCAAGCTCCTCCAAGAGCCCGTACTGGTCAT
>JBJEYC010000365.1:0-1614 GCA_051886435.1 Lachnospiraceae bacterium | reverse complement strand
TGCAAGAAGCATCAGGCACAGTGCCGCGCCGGCAAGGCCGATCTTCCCGATATGTTTGTGCATGTTCCTCCAATGGCCGCAGTGCGGCCCGCGCATCGATTTGATTCTGTGACCCCATAGTACCAGGAAGGTGTGACAAAAGTTTGTCGTCTCCGGCATCTCATCCGTTTTCCCGCTGCACTTCCTCCGGGGTCTTCCAGGAAAAGCCGAGCTTTAACAGCTCCTGCTGCTTGATCCTGTTGTACTGGCGAAGATGCTCCTCGGGCTTTCCCTCGGGATAGCGCTGGTGGAACACCTCCTCGATCTTCTTTCTGGCGCGCTTCATGGCCTTCTGATAGGCCGGCGTCCACTCCACAGGATCCCGAAGGCTTGTCGCCTTTGGATCCAGCGGTGCCCGGCAGGCAGGGCACTTCCCGTACCCATACTTCGTGATTTTGCCACAGGCCTGGCACTGGACCGGTCCGCCGGCATCCTCCGGCGCGGCGGCCGAAGGCGCCGCCTTTGCCGCCACCTTCTTCGGGGCGGGGCCGGTGGGAATCTTCTGGGTCTGCGTTTGTTTTCTCTCCTCCTGCTCCTCCAGGGCATCGTTGGCGATCACCATCTGCCGAAGAAGCGCCGGGGTCGCCGGGATGTCCCCTTCCGGACCCTGCAGGACAAAGCCCGCCGGATTTTTCCCGTACTCCAGAGTAAAGGGAATGTTGCCCGCCGCGTGGACAAGGCTGTCCCCTTCAAAGATCTCATCTCCCGCGGCGTCCAAAAGGCCTGTCGCCCGGGAGAGGGAATCGGGATATACTTCCTCCGGCAGAACCCTTCCGGAGACAAAATCTTCCTCCGTCGCATCCTCCGGGACAAGAAAGCACCGCTTCGTGATTTTGCCGGAACTTGTCTTTCCCTGCAGGGTAATCAGGGATCCGGAAAGCCATCCCCGTCTTCCTTCACCTGCTGTCCTTGCAAGCGCCGCAAGACTCTCATCTCCATCCCGCACGGTCTGCCTGTCCGCGTCCACCCGGTTTCCAAACATGCTCAGCTGAAGCCGATCCTGCTCCGCGTCCTTTAAGTACAGCCAAGGATCCATGAGCGGCGATTCATACAGGTAATCCCCATCCCGGAAGAGATCCCCAAGGACGGTGAGCTCTGCCCCCATGCAGGCAAAAAGCGGCATCGTCTGCCTTGCGTTCTGCAGCGCAAAGGAAAGATGCCCCCGGTCATAAACGACAAGATAGGGGGTGAACTGACTGCCGAAGCGGACCACGTCATTCTCAAACAGGTCGGTCTTCTTCGCTGTCATTACGCCGGTGCAGGCAGAGAGCGTCCCCGGATTGACGAGGAAAGCAGACAGGTTGGTGCGCAGGTCACGGTACACCGTACCCTCTGGAACCAGAAAGGCCGCATAGGTGTCCCGATGCAGCACATCTCCCGGCCGTCGAAGAACCAGAAGGCTCCCCGAGATCCGACTTCGATTTTTCTGGGGATAGATCAGATCTCCCCGAAAACAGTAGTTCTTTGCAAGCAGCATGTTTCCCTCATTCCCGCCCGCGGGTGCGGGCCACGGGTACTATTATACACGAGAGAAAGGCCCCTGTCTGTCTTTTCCTGTCGAAGAGGGGACAGACC
>JBJEYC010000364.1:0-1615 GCA_051886435.1 Lachnospiraceae bacterium | reverse complement strand
CAAAAAGCAACAGGCGGACTGCCCGGAATACATCCGGCAGTCCGCCTGTTTTTTGTCTTCTGGAGTTTTCAGCTGAATACGATGTTGCGGAGCTTTCTCGTGCAGGGTCCGGTGCCGTAGTCGTATCGCTGGATGCCAAGAAGGAGCGTGGCATCGATCTGCGGGTCATTGGCAAAGTATGTGCCAAACCATCCGTCCCAGCCATACTCCCCGTTGTCTCCAATGATTCCGGCCTGACGCCGGTCGACCATCACCCGCATCAGGTTCCCATAGCTGTGGCCGTCGAGACCGATCCAGCGGTGGAAGGACGCCTGCTGGACGGGATCCAGCTGGTGGCTTGTGAAAAAGGCGACGGTGCCAGGGCGAAGAAGCTGCTGTCCCTCCCTTGTGCGGCCGCCGCAGCGGAGCATCTTTGCAAAAAGCAGGTAATCATCCAGCGTGGAGAAGAGTCCCGCGCCGCCGGAGAGGAAGGGATTTGGCCCGCCGTCGTTACGGATGCCCAGGTTGTTGCCCGTGTAGTGCTCAAGGATAGGTCCTTCGCCGGCAGCGGCCTCTTTGACATTCGCTTCCCCGAAGTTCCCCGAGGCCGCTTTCCCGGTCCCCGCGGGAAGATCCTCCACACCGATCCGCCGGTAGATGCTGCAGAGACGGGAGCGTTTCTCCTCCGGAACTGAAAAGTCTGTGTCCGCCATCCCAAGAGGGACAAAGAGACGCTCTTTCATGAACACATCCAGCGGAAGATCAGCTGCCTTTTCGATGACCGCACCCAGGACATCCGCTGAGGTACCGTACTGCCAGTCGGTGGAGGGGTCAAACTGAAGCGGGCAGCGGCCCAGACGATCGGCGAACTCCGCAGTGGTCATTGCATGCGAGGTGCCAAGCCGACTGAGGAGGTCTTCGAAGACCTCCCCGGTAGCAGCCTCTGCCTGGGTTCGAGACTCGGGATAGACAAGGCCTGAGGTCATGTTCAGAAGATCCCGGATGGTCACAGGATGCATGGCAGGCACTGGTCCCTGCGGGGTCTGCACCGTCTGGTGAGCAAAGGACGGGAAGAACTTTGCCACCGGATCGTACAAATCCAGGATCCCATCCTGGACGAGAAGAAGCGCGGCTGCGGCGGTGATGGGCTTTGTCTGGGAATAGAGGTGAAAGATCGCATCCCGGGTCATGGGCCGCTTTTCATCAAGGTCAGCATAGCCGGACGCGAGGAACACCGGTTCCTCGTCTTTTTCCTGATAGAGCAGGGAGATGCCGGCAAATTCGCGGGTATCCGTGTACTCGCGAAGGCGCGTGCGAAGCAGCGCAATTTTTTCTGGTTCCATGGGTGGAGAACCTCCTGTTGCAATGTATTTGCTTCATTATCCCACCGGCCGCCGCAATTGCAATGCGAATGCAGGAAGGCGGCGAACCTGTTATACTTTTTTTGTAACCGTTGTTTGACACAGCGAAAGGAGAAGACAGATGGCAAAGCAGGAAATTGCACCGGAGCAGCTGGAGCGCTCGGTGTTTGATCTGATCGGAAAGGACTGGACCCTGATTGCGGCGAAGAAGGATGGGCGTACCAACGCGATGACCGCCTCCTGGGGCGGCCTCGGGGTTCTCTGGGGGCGGGACT
>JBJEYC010000363.1:0-1618 GCA_051886435.1 Lachnospiraceae bacterium | reverse complement strand
CGTGGTGCTGGTGGTGATCCTGATGAACCTGCAGAACAGAAAGCAGGGAAAGGAGGTGTCCGTTGAAAAGACCGCATAAGCTGACTGCCCTCGCGCTGGGTGCCTTTGCGCTCTCCCTCCTGGCTACTCCTGTGATGCCGGCCTTTGCCGCGGAGGGAACTTCTGCAGATACCGGAAAGACCGTGACGCTTCGCGTCTGCAACTGGGAGGAGTACATCGACACCGGAGACTGGGGAGAGGATGAGACCATCGACCTTCCCAGCGGCGACATCCGCGGTGACAACTCCATGGTGGAGGATTTTGAGCAGTGGTACTATGAGACCTATGGCGTCCGGGTAAAGGTGGAGTACTCCACCTTCGGCACGAATGAGGATCTCTACAACATGCTGACGCTCGGGGACACCTATGATCTTGTCTGTCCCTCGGAGTACATGTTCATGAAGCTGATGGATGAGGGTCAGCTGGTGCCCCTGTCCGATCACTTCTTTGACACGTCGGATGAGAACAACTACTACATCCGCGGCGTCTCTCCCTACCTCGAGAACATCTTTAAGACACAGGAAAGAAACGGGGAGCCCTGGGCAAAGTACGCGGCGGGCTACATGTGGGGCGTGACGGGCATCGTCTACAACCCGAATGTGGTGACGAAGGAGGAAGCCTCTACCTGGAACATCTTCGACAATCCGAAGTTCTACAGACAGGTCACGATCAAGGATAACGTCAGGGACAGCTACTTTGCGGCAGTCGGCGCGATCAAGAGCAGCCTTCTGACCTCCCAGGATTTCCTTGCCGATCCCAATTACCACGAGAACCTCGAGGAGGAGATGAATGACACCTCCCCGGAGATGGTGGGAAAGGTTCAGGACTGGCTCCAGGGCGTCAAGGACAACGTCTACTCCTTTGAGACGGACTCCGGCAAGGCGGACATGATCACCGGGAAGGTGGTTGCCAACTATCAGTGGTCCGGCGACGCAGTCTACACGATGGACCAGGCTGATGAGGACAACTACACCCTGAACTTTGCCGTGCCGGAAGAGAGCACCAACATCTACTTCGATGGCTGGGTGATGCTAAAGCGCGGCATCGGAGACGATGCGGCAAAGCAGCAGGCGGCAGAGGCCTTTATCAACTTCCTCTCAAGGCCCGACAATGCCATCCGGAACATGTATTACATCGGCTATACCTCCTTCATCTCCGGCGGGGATGACGACCGGATCTTTGAGTACCTCAAGTGGAACTACGCAGCCGATGAGGACGAGACCGACACGGTGGACTACAACCTCGACTACTTCTTTGAGGGCGAGGGAAAGGACGACGGAAAGTATGTCTTTTCGGCACCGGCAGATGCTGTCGACCGGCAGCTCTCCGCGCAGTACCCCAGCACGGACGTCATTCAGCGCTCGAGCATCATGCGCTGCTTCACACCGGAGGAGAGCAAGCTCACCAACCAGATGTGGGTGAACGTGCGCTGCTACAACCTGAGCAAGATCACCCCTGTAGGGTGGGTTCTGATCGCGCTGTTTGTCACAGCGGTGGTCTTCGCAGCCGTCCAGAAGGGGCGTCGCCGCCATCACCAGAGTGAGGCGGGCAGAAGACAGCTCGAGAGACAGAAGAAGGA
>JBJEYC010000362.1:0-1619 GCA_051886435.1 Lachnospiraceae bacterium | reverse complement strand
CGCCGCTGCAACATCCACCACTGCGAGCAGGGCGGCATCATCGGCAGAATGGGCGCGGTCTTCAGCGTCATCGAGGACAACCACATCCACCACATCAACAATATGATGGAGCTGGGCGGCGCAGAGATCGCCGGCATCAAGATCCATGCGGCAATCGATGTCACGATCCGTCGCAACCACATCCACCACTGCACGATGGGCATCTGGACGGACTGGGAGGCCCAGGGGACGCGGATCACGCAGAACCTTCTGCACGACAACCAGCGGCCCGCCTTCGCTGCCCAGCTTCCCGGCGGCATGATGAGCCAGGATATCTTCGTGGAGGTGGGCCATGGCCCGACCCTGATCGACAACAACGTCCTGCTCTCCGATGTCTCCCTCCGGTTTGCCACCCAGGGCGTTGCCCTGGTCCACAACCTGATCTGCGGCGCTTTCACCTGCGTCGGGAGCGGCACGGGGGACCGGTACACGCCGTATCACATTCCGCACCGGACCGAGGTCTGCGGTTTTATGACGATCCTGCACGGCGATGATCGGTTCTACAACAACATCTTCATTCAGAAGTGGCCGAAGGATCCGGTGGTGCTGCGCTCCGACTCCCGGGACGAGACCTTTACGGAGAACCGGAAGGTGGGAACCTTTGCCTTTGATGAATATCCCACCTATGAGGAGTGGATCTCCCACTTTGACATGGACAGCGATGTGCCGGACATGGCAAAGCTCGAGCCCTGGCACCGGTCCAAGCTCCCCGTCTGGATGGAGGGCAATGCCTACCTGTGCGGCGCGGAGGCGGCGCATCAGGAAAAGCAGGGACAGTTCCCCAAAGATCAGGTGTATGTCAACCTGGTGGAGGAGAACGGACACTGGCACCTGGACACCAACATCTATGAGGTCCTGTCTCCCTCCTGCCGTCTGGTGAACACCAAGGTGCTGGGAAAGGCCTTTGAGCCGGATGAGGCATATGAGAATCCGGACGGCACGCCGATTGTCTTCGATCAGGACTACTTCGGGGCGCATCGGGGCATCGGCATCCTGCCGGGACCTTTTGCGGACGCCGGGAGCACCAAAAAGCCCCTGTTCTGAGCCTTTGCGTGGAATCCTCCGATCTGCTGACAGAGTAACAAAAAATACCAAAAAGCAATATACACTTTAAGCAGATTTTGATAGAATAAAGGTCGGAGGAGAATACGAAATCATGAACGTCTGTGAGATGAAGTTTTCAAAGGCCTATCCGATGCTGCTCTGGAAGGCGATGAAGAAGGGGAAGACCAGAGAGGAGGTCTTTTGCATCACCGAGTGGCTGACCGGGTATTCTGCAGAGCAGATCGACCGTTCCATTGTGGACACGGAACTGATCTACGGCGACTTCTTTCGCAATGCTCCCCACTGGAACGAGCGGGCGGACCGCATCCGGGGGAGCATCTGCGGCATGCGCCTGGACACCATCGAAGACCCGACGTTGAAGCGTGTGCGGCAGCTGGACAAGCTGGTGGATGAGCTCTCCAAGGGCAGATCGATGGAGAAGATCCTGCGGTGAGGACCTACGAGTTCGACGCGGTACTCCATGAGATCCCGGAGCGGGGCGGCGCCTATGTCGTCTTCCCCTGGGATGTCCGCGC
>JBJEYC010000361.1:0-1623 GCA_051886435.1 Lachnospiraceae bacterium | reverse complement strand
TGGAAAGAAGTTATCTGATTCTGACCGATTCCGGCGGGATTCAGGAGGAGGCGCCATCTCTTGGCAAGCCTGTTCTGGTGATGCGCGATACAACGGAGCGGCCGGAAGGGATTGCCGCCGGGACACTGAAGCTGACAGGGACAGAGGAGGAGAGCATCTACAGCGCTTTTACGAAGCTGCTGGATGATCCGGCGGCGTACCAGGAAATGTCAGCTGCCTCCAATCCCTATGGAGACGGGCAGGCATCGCGTCGGATCGGCGACATTCTGGAGTTTGGAAAAGTCGGTGCCTGGGACAGGAGTGCGGGATGAACATTGCAAAGAACTGGTGGCTGGTCCGTACCCTTGCCGGAGTGCTGGCCGTCTGTACGCTGGCGGGGTGCGCTGCGGCAAACCAGGCGGAGCAGGCAGGAGATTCCGCTTCAGCGGCAACAGCTTCATCGGAAAACGATACGTTGGCGCAGCCAGAGGACTTTCTTCCCCAAAATCTGGTGACAGGCGAGCGCCCGCCACTGGTCGATCTCGAAGACGCGGCGGGAAACACGATTTCTCTGGCGGACCAGTACAGCGGCCAGCCTGTGTGGCTGGTCTTCTTTGCAAGCTGGTGCCCGGACTGTGATGAGCAGCTGGATAGTGCGGCACAGATGCAGCAGATCGCCGATGCGGCGGGCGTCAGGCTTGTCTTCATTGACAGGCTGAATCCGGAAAAGGAGTCTGTGGATGCGGCAGAGGAGAAGCTGAGCCAGAAAGGGGTGACATGGACGTCTCTTCCGTCCGGGGAAACCGGGACAGCAGACCTTCTGATCGACCGCAGTGAGGCACTGTACAAGGCGTGGGGAATACAGGAAATCCCGACCTCTGTTTTTCTGGATGAGAACGGCCTTGTGACAGCCATGAAGAACAACACGATGACGGCGGGAGAGTGCGAAGGATTCGTGAAAAAGGGACTCGAGGGCGGAACTGCGCTGGTGAACACGTTCCTCCGTGCCAGGCTCCTCGCGGAATCGGATGGGGAAACGGCCGTCCGAACCGGTACAGAAGATACATCCGACACCCCTTCCGGGTCGGATATCCTCTCTGAAAGCCAGGGCCTGTTGATGCAGTACGAAGTCATGTCAGGAGATCTGGAAACCTTTGACAGCGTCTGGTCTTTTGTGAAGAACAGAATGCTCGTAAACGGCCTGCCAGCATGGTACGTGACAGCAGACGGAGAGCCGGCTGATGCGGACGCCTTTTTGGATGATATCCGCATCTGGGACGCATTGGACCAGGCTGGAGAAGATTATCAGGAGGATGCAGATGCCCTGCTGGAGTCGTTCGCGGAGGGGTGTCTGTCGGATGACGGAGCGGTGAGCTATGTCAGCCTGAGCAGGAAAAAGAGCCTCTCGAAGGCAAAGCGCGCAGACAGCATTTCCCTGTGCTATCTGGACCTGACTATCCTGGAAAAACTTGCTAAGAAAGATGATCGCTTCCAGGAGGCATACCAGAAAGCAGAAGAGGTACTGGAAGGAGGATATCTTGGCGATACGTTTCCACTGTATGCCTCGGTCTATCACTATTCGGACGAGTCCTACGGGGATGAGGATCTGAATACCAGTGAAGCGCTGTACACACTCTGGAATCT
>JBJEYC010000360.1:0-1623 GCA_051886435.1 Lachnospiraceae bacterium | reverse complement strand
GGGAGCCCGGCGTGAACCACAAGGGCCTTGTGACGTTTGACCGCAAGACCTGCAAAGACGCTTATTTCCTCTACAAGGCCTGGCTCTCCAGGGAGCCCTTTGTGCACCTGTGCGGCAGGCGCTATGTCAACCGCGCGGAGGAAGTGACCAGCGTAAAGGTCTATTCGAACCAGAAGGAGGTGACCCTCCTTGTGGATGGAAAGCTGTTTGGCACAAAGAAGGGGAGCCGGGTATTTTCGTTCGAGGTCCCACTCTCCCAAAATGGCGGGACAGAAAAAACCTGGCATCGGATTGAGGTGCTGGCAGGAGACTGCAGGGACGGGATCGATGTCTGCCGCGTGTTGGAACCGGACCTTTCGTATCAGGCACCGCAGGCGAAGGTGGTGAACTGGTTCGACACGGATGAGGAGATCGAGAGAGAAGGGTACTTTTCCATCCATGACAGCGTGGCGTCCGTGAAGGGAAATGAAAAGGCCGGGCAGATTTACCATGAGCTGACCGCACCGCTGGAGGCAAAAGCAGCAGAGGCGTTCGGCGATGTGGCGAAGAATGTCCGGATTTCCCCGGAGATGCAGAATCGGATGGACCAGATGAGCGTGGAAGATACCCTGCGCCAGATGGGTTCTCTGGTGACTGCGGAGTTTATGCACCGCCTGAATCATGCGCTGAATCAGGTCAGGAAACACGCCGTCGGAGAGTGAGTACATTGCCACAAAAAAGGAGGGCAGGGAATCATGAGGGATCTTGATTTTAACCGGGGATGGGTTTTCACCCAGGAGGGAACCAGCAGGCGTGAGGAGGTAACGCTCCCGCACGATGCGATGCTGCACACCAAACGAAATCCAAAGCAGCCCCTCTATTTTCTGCTGGCCGGGTTTGAAGCCGGGAAATATATCTACACCAAGCAGTTCCAGATGGGGGAGGACGAAGCGGCAAACACACACCTTCTGGAATTTGAAGGTGTCTACTGCAATGCGACGGTGACCGTGAACGGAAAAGAGGCGGCCAGACACGTCTACGGCTATACGCCCTTTCTGGTAGATCTGGATCCATTTCTGCGCTTTGGGACGGAGAACGAAATTCAGGTGGTGTGCGATGTCCCGAAGGAAGGGCATAACCGCTGGTATACCGGCGGCGGGATCTACCGTCCGGTGCACCTCTACGTCGGCGCAAAGGCGTATTTTCTCCCGAATCAGGTACGGGTCACCACGCTTGGAATTCACCCGGCAAAGATCCGCGTGGAGGCTTTGGTACACCAGGGCAATGGAATGAAGGCCGTGATCCGAATCCGGCCGCTTGGCATCTACAAGGGCGAAGAGCCCTGGTCATCAGAGACTTTTGAGAAAGAACACGAAGAGGAAGAGAACATCCTCTGCGCACAGGAGACGATCCCCGTATACGGAGACCTCGCCTTTTCGGAGATCCTCCTCCCCGATGCCACGCTCTGGAGTGCGGCGCATCCGTATCTCTATGAGGCAGAGCTGGATCTTGTGGACGATGGCGGGAGGGTCGTGGATCACACCGCTGTCTCCTTTGGCGTGCGGCAGATCCGGGTGGATGCCGAACAGGGCCTTCTTGTCAATGAGGAGCCGACTTTTCTGCGCGGCGGCTGCATTCACAACG
>JBJEYC010000359.1:0-1624 GCA_051886435.1 Lachnospiraceae bacterium | reverse complement strand
CGGAGGAGGAGCAGTTTCGGCTCTACTTCATGGACCACTGCATGCACACCGACTGCGAGGCGGGAAACGGTGGGGATCATCAGCACATCGTGAGCTATGCCGGCGCCGTGCATCAGGCCCTACTGGATCTCTCAGACTGGACCGAACGGGGGATTTCCCCGCGGGAGTCAACGGGCTATCATATGGAGGGCGGGCAAGTGATTCTGAAAGAGGGCGCTGCCATGCGGAAGGGCCTGCAGCCCATCGTCTCACTCACGGCAAACGGGGCGGTGGCAGCCAGGGTACAGCCAGGAGAGGAAGTCACGTTTTGCGCTGCAATCGCCCTCCCCGAAGGGAGCGGGGATCTTGACCTCGTCCTCTGGGATTTTGAGGCGACAGACCGGTTTTCCCCCTGCGGGACGTGGTCTGGGACCACCTGGCTTTCCGACCGCACCGGGCAGGCAAATGCTGCGTGCACCCACACCTTCACAGTCCCCGGGACGTATTTTGCGGTGGTGCGGGCCGCCGCAAATAAAGAGCCCGGCAATCCCCTCACCAGGATCTGGAACATGGCCCGGGTCCGCATCGAAGTAAACTGACCCTGCCCCGGGCCATCTACGAACGCAGCAGGATAGCTGCTGCAGGGAGGCAAAGCAAACATGAAACAGGCATATAATCCATACCTTCCGGGAAGAGAGTACATCCCGGACGGAGAACCGCACATCTTCGGAGACCGGGTCTATCTCTACGGATCCCACGACCGCTTCGGCGCAGACAAGTTCTGCGTAAACGACTACGTCTGCTGGTCGGCAAAGGTCACGGACCTCGCCGACTGGCGCTATGAGGGCGTCATCTACCAAAAGCGCCAGGATCCCCACAGCGAGGGCGGCAGGCGGTGTCTGTACGCACCGGATGTGGTGCAGGGACCGGATCAGCGCTTCTACCTCTACTACGCGCTGGACGATCTCGGCATCATGGGGGTCGCGGTGTCCGATACCCCGGCCGGGCAGTACACATATCTGGGCGATGTGCATCTGCCAAATGGCCACGTACTGGGGAGCGCTGCGGGAGATCTCTACCAGTTTGATCCCGGGATCTTTCGGGATGAGGACGGGCGCATCTATCTCTACTCCGGATTCGGGATCGGAGAGGGGACCGAGCAGTATTTCCACGGGCTCAAGGCAAACGGCATGTATGTCATGGAGCTGGAGAACGACATGGTCACCGTAAAGAGCGGTCCAAACCTTGTCATCCCCGCAAATCTCATGGAGGGAAAGAAGGACCACGGCTTTTTCGAGGCAAGCTCCATGCGCAGGATCGGCGGAAAGTACTATTTCATCTACTCCTCGAGTCTCTCCCATGAGCTCTGCTATCGGGTCAGCGATCGGCCGGACGGCGGGTTCGGAGCGGGGCATACCCTCGTCAGCAACGGGGACATCGGCTTCAAGGGAAGGACGCTGGAACACCGCCTCAACCACATCGGCAACACCCACGGGAGCCTTATCGAGATCGAGGGGCAGTGGTACGTCTTTTACCACCGCCAGACCAATCACTCCTCGTTTTCGCGGCAGGGCCTTGCGGAGAAGGTGACCATCCTTCCGGACGGATCGATCCCGCAGGCAGAGTGCACAAGCTGCGGCCTGAA
>JBJEYC010000358.1:1939-7589 GCA_051886435.1 Lachnospiraceae bacterium | reverse complement strand
CAGAAAAGCGCATTGTGGTTCCCGTTTTCGTGGGGTACAATAGCGCCGAAACGAGGTGACTGTACAATGGACATCAAAAAGACCGTTACGGAACTTGTGAATGCATCGAGCGTCTGCCCGGGGGCAAAGAAGGCGGGCGAAGCCTATCTGGCAGCTTTGGGGACGCCGGATCAGAAAAAAGCTGCGGAGGAGCTTCTGAAGGAGCTCCGGTTGGATGTCTGTGACATCGACTCGGCGATTGGCTTTTATGGTTCTGACCGGGCAAAGTCACTCTTTGGGGAAGAGACTGCAGCATCCATGCTGGAGGGCGCGCAGAAGGCGAAGGCAGCAGGAGAGAAGTACTGCACCTGCCCTGCCTGCCAGGCGGGCGGCGCGATTCTCGATCACGCTGAACTTCTCTGAAGAGAGAGCGAAAAAGCATTACACAGGATCAGGGGAACAAACGTGGGAGGCGTCTGTGCCGTATGGGGAATGGGCCCCAAGCGGCACAGACCCTTTTGTGTGTCCGGTCAGGTTGACGGGAACCGGGAAAAATTGACCCGGAAATCCATCAACCTGCCGCTTGACGGAGGCGCGGTGCGCGTTTATCATCAAAAAGCATAAATCATAGCATATCGATAGGATAACCTACTATTAGTCATGCGGAATACAGAACGACAATCAAATATGGATGTAAACGAAACGCGGCTGACACAGCTATTCTGCAGTCTGACGGCGATTGACGCCGAGTCCTTTCATGAGCGGAAGATGGCGGAACACCTGATGGACCTTCTTCAGGAGCTTGGCGTATCGGTCACCATGGATGAGAGCGGCAAGACAACGGGGAGTGATGCCGGAAATCTTTTCGGGTTTCTTCCCGGTACCGGGGAACGGGCCGGCGAGGAGCCGCTTCTCTTTCTTGCACACATGGACACGGTGGCGCCGGGCCGTGGGAAACGGGCCATCATCCGGGAGGATGGGACCATCACCAGTGACGGCACCACGGTCCTTGGCGCCGACGATATGACTGCTGCCGCGGCCATTCTGGAAGCGGTGCGGGAGATCAAAGAGACAGGGACGCCACACAGGCCCCTGGAATTTCTCTTTACCACTGCGGAGGAAGCCTACACCGTTGGGGCGAGCGCCTTTGATTTCTCCAGGGTCAGGTCAAAAGAGGTCTTTGCCTTTGACTGTTCCGACCGGATGGGATCCTACTCCCAGACGGAGCCGACCCTGATCTCGTTTTCCATCACCGTGAAGGGCCGCGCCGCCCATGCGGGCTTTGAGCCGGAACAGGGCGTCAATGCCCTTCTTGCCGCGGCAAGGGCGATCGCCTCGCTCCCCCTGGGGCGGGCGGATGACCACACCACCCTCAACATCGGCCTTGTACAGTCGGGCACGGGGACCAACGTGGTTCCGGCCCAGGCGCTTTGTCAGGGCGAGATCCGGAGTCTGGTCCACGAGGACGCACTTGCCCTCTATGAGAAGACACTGGCCTGCTTCCAAAAGGAGGCGGCAGCGATCGGCGCCAAGGCTTCGGGCGAGAAAGTGATCCACCTGACTGCCTACCGCATAGAAAAAGATGATCCGGCGCTTGGCCGGTATCAGAAGGTGCTGGAAGAGCTCCATCTTCCGGCATATCAGAAGGTCCAGTACGGCGGAAGCGACATCAACGTCGTCCGGCGAAAGGGCCTTGACGGAATCTGTATTGCAAACCCGATGTACCGCGCACACACCTGTGCCGAGTACACTGTCATTCGGGAACTGGCAGAACTTGCTGCTATCATCCGGGGCCTGATGCTCTCGTAAGCGCCGTGCCCCGAGAGGGGAGGCCGGGGGAATGAAATCACCCCTTCTGTATCAGACAACGGAATACGACTGCGGCCCTGCCGCGGTGCTCAATGCGATCCGGTTTTTGTATGACCGGGATGAGATCCCGCCGGAATTTGTCAGCAAGGTCTACAGCTGCATGCTGGACCGCTGCAATGGCGACGGGGTAACCTGCCGGGGCGGCACCACGAATGCGGCACTGCGCTACTTTGTGGATTGGCTCAAGATCTACGCCAAAGAAGTGCACTACAGTGTGCTGACCCGTTACATTGACGGCGATGCGGTAAACCTTCGGGGAGACTCCCTGATCCGCAAGTGTCTGTCCATGGGCGGCTCTGCCGTGGTGCGCTGCTGCGTGCAGGAGGATCACTTCGTCACCCTGACCGGACTCCAGATCGGCACCGAGGAGGATCCCTACGATGATCTAGAGTACGTGCGGGTCTTTGATCCCTGGTACATGGAGGAGCCGCTTTGGAATGATGACAGGATCGTGCGGGTTACCGACCAGCCAAAATCCTGCAACATGCTTGTCCCGGTGGAGGACATGGAGGCGGACTGCAGCGTCTGGTATTCGCTGGAAAACCACGACAAGAAGTGCGCCGCCCTGTTTGTCCGGACGGGCAAGGGATATGTGATCCACCCGGAGAATGACCTGAAAGTGAGGAGCGTCTTCCCCGAGGCGGGTACCGACACCCCGCAGTGAGCGGGAATTGAACCGGGAAACCGGGCGTGCCGCATCGGGCGGTGCGCCCTGCATCATCGGCCCGGAGGGGCCAGGGAGAATATTATGAAAAACAAGCTGCTGCATCAGAAATGGATTGCCGGGTTCCTTGCGGGAACTCTGGCGCTTGGCCTTGCGGCCTGCGGATCCGCCTCCGGGACGGGAAGCAGCGAGGCGGCGGCAGAGGCGGCAAGTGCTTCGGCCACTGCTTCTGCCACCGAGGGCGCTGCCGAGACCGGTTCCGACATCGTGAATATCGGTGTCACGAACCAGCTGGGCACCCTCAATCCCTTAAACATGGACTGGTCGTTCATCAACCTCCATGCGACGAGCATGATGTTTCTGCCGCTCGTGACGGTCGGTGCGGACAACAACTTCAACTACCTTCTCGCGGAGAGCGTCACCACCGATGACAACCTGACTTTCACGATCAAGATCCGGGACGACGCGGTCTGGTCTGACGGCGAGCCGGTGACCGCAGACGATGTGATCTTCACGATCCTTCGGATGACGAGCCCCGAGGTCGCCAACCCGAACTTCGACTTCTCGATGTTCAAGGGCTTTGAGAGCGGCACCTCCCCGGAGGGCGCCGACAGCATCGATGGCCTCAAGAAAGTGGACGACAAGACCGTTCAGTTCATCGCCAACAGTCCGATGTCCCTCAATACCTTCCTGAACAACTGCTGCGTCTGGATCTGCATCCTGCCCAGCCACGTTCTGAAGGACGTGCCGGCGGATCAGCTTGCCACCTATGACTGGTTCCAGCACCCGGATGTGGTGGACGGACCCTACATCCTGGACGACTACGACAGCGCGCACTACATCAGCTACCACGCCAACGAGAACTACTTCCTGGGCGCACCCAAGATCCAGAAGCTGAACTTCCGCATTGTCGATCCCTCGGAGGTGCTGCCGCAGCTCCAGGCCGGCGAGATCGACTTCGTGCAGCCCGCGACCTGCTCGATCCCTGTGACGGATCAGGATGCGGTGCAGTCCCTGGACGGCTATACCGCCAGCTGGACCGACCCCATCACCAACGAGATGACCTTCTTCAACACCACCAAGGTGACGGACGCCAGAGTCCGCAAGGCCTTCGTGATGGCCATCGACCGCCAGATGCTGGTGGATTCGCTGCTTTCCGGCCACGGTGAGGTGACGGACGGATTTGTCATGAAGTCCTCCCCGCTGTATGATGACGGCAAGGAGACCATCGCCTACGATCCCGACGGTGCCAAGGAGCTTCTGCAGGAGGCCGGCTGGGATTCCTCCACGACCCTGCAGTACTATGTCTCCTCCAGTGATGACACCGCGGTCAAGGCGGCCCAGGTGATCCAGCAGGAACTCTCGGAGGTCGGCATCAGCATCAACATCAATACGGTGGACTTCGACACGCTGATGAGCGTGGGCGGCACCGATGACGTGGACGTTTTCTCTGTGCAGTATACGATTACGCCCAACGACTTCTACGCCGATGAGCTGGGTCTTGTGGATACGGAAGGAACTTCCTGGACCGGCGGCTGGACCGATCCGGACGTGGATACGGCCCTGCAGAACACCCAGACCGCAAAGGACGATGACGAGCTCAAGCAGTACTATCGGGAGATCGATGACAAGATGATCTCCGACGTCCCGATGTTCTCCATGTACTTCCAGAGCAACCTGGGACTCGTCTCTGACCGGCTCCAGAACGCAGAGCCCACGCTCTACGGCTCCTATGACAACATCCAGGACTGGGAACTGACTCAGTAAGCAAAGGACAATACAGCCATTCGGAAAGGGCACGCAGTCTGCGTGCCCTTTTCGGCAGAAAGGACAGACATGGCAGCTCTGTTACAGGTGGACGGCCTTCGGGTGAAGTTCCACAGCGACTTCGGGGACCGGATCGTGACCGATGACATCTCCTTTCATGTGGACGAGGGGGAAACCCTGGGCATCGTCGGGGAATCCGGCTGCGGAAAGAGTGTGACGAACCTCGCCGTCATGGGCCTCCTGTCCCGGAACGGCCGGGTGGAGCAGGGAAAAGCCCTCTTTGACGGGAAGGACCTTCTGTCCCTCCCGGAGCATGAACTGGATGAGGTCCGGGGACGGGACATCGCAATGGTGTTCCAGGACGCTCTGGCCAGTCTTGACCCGGTGTTCTCTGTTGGGAGCCAGATCGAGGAGCAGATCCGAAAGCACCTCGGTAAGAGCCGGCAGGAGGCGCGGGCCATGGCCCTGCAGGATCTGAAGGAAGTGGGCATTCCGGACCCGGAGGAAGCGCTTCGCAAGTACCCTTCCGAGCTCTCCGGCGGCATGCGCCAGCGCATTATGATCGCCATGGCACTCTCCTGCAATCCCAAACTCCTGATCGCCGATGAGCCTACGACGGCCCTGGACGTGACGATCCAGGCCCAGATCATGCAGCTCATCCGCCGGCAGGCAAAGGAGCGGCGCATGTCCGTCATCCTGATCACCCACGACATCGGTGTCATCGCCCAGAACGCAGATCGGGTCATGGTGATGTACGCCGGCCAGTTCGTGGAGGAGGCACCGGTGGGAGATCTCTTTTCGTGTCCCCTGCACCCCTACACAAGAGCACTCCTTGCGGCAACGCCCTCTATTGAGGATGACCGGGACCGCAAGCTCGTGCCCATCCGGGGTGTTGTTCCGGAAAACTACACGTTTCTGACGGGCTGCCGCTTTATGGACCGCTGCAGCTTTGCGAAGGATTCCTGCAGCGCGCACCAGGAATGGCGGGAGATTCAGCCTCACCACTTCGTGCGCTGCGGCAGAGCAGAAAAGATCGGGGAGGAAGACCATGCCGGAAACAACTGATGTCATTCTGGAGGCAAAAGACCTCCGAAAGACCTTCCCGGTCCGGGGCAGCGCGCTGCTTCCCAAAAACCGGAAGGTGGTCCACGCCGTGGATGGGGTGAGCTTTTCTCTCCACCGGGGAAAAACCCTGGGTCTTGTGGGAGAGTCTGGCTGCGGCAAGTCCACCACGGGACGCCTCCTTGTCGGCATCGACAAACCCACCGGGGGCGAGGTGCTCTATGAGGGACGGGACCTGCTCTCCCTGCCAAAGAGCGAATTTCAGTCGGCAAGGCTGAACCTGCAGATGATCTTTCAGGACCCCTACGC
>JBJEYC010000358.1:0-1839 GCA_051886435.1 Lachnospiraceae bacterium | reverse complement strand
GGACTCCTCGTCCAGGCGGTGCCCTCGATGGACCCGAAAAAACGGGGACAGATCACGGTGCCGGACGGGGAAGTGCCCTCCGCCATCGATCTGCCAAAGGGCTGCCGCTTTGCGGAGCGCTGCCCTTTTGCAACGGATCAATGCCGGCAGCAGGAGCCAGAATTAAAGCCGGTCCCCGGGCGGGAACCCGGGCACCTCGCCGCGTGCTGGCATCCGCTTGCGGCACCCGGCGAAGGAAAGGAGGCCTGAGATGGCAAAATATATCCTGAAGCGCCTCCTGATTGCCCTGGTGGTGCTCTTTGGCATCACCATCGTCGACTACGCCATCATGTCCCTTGCGGGAAATCCTCTGGAGATCATCAGCGGCGGCCCGAAGGTCAACCAGGCGGCCGTTGCCCAGAGGGCCCAGAACTGGGGCCTCAACGACCCGGTGGTAGTGCAGTATTTCCGCTGGCTCGGCCAGACGCTCCAGGGCAACCTGGGGTATTCCTACAAGAGCTATGAGCCCGTGTCCTCGATGATCGCAAGCCATCTGGGTCCGACACTGATCCTCATGAGTTCTGCCCTGGTCCTTGCCATGATCATCGCAGTCTTTGCCGGCATCTACAGCGCAGTGCACCAGCACTCGAAGGCGGACTACGTGATCGTGACCCTGGCATTTCTGGGCCAGAGTATTCCGCAGTTCTTCCTGGGACTGGTTTTGATCTTTGTCTTTGCGGTGAAGCTCGGAGTTCTTCCCTCCTCCGGCATGCGCCTTCTGGGGAGCCCGGGGAGCGGCGTGCAGTTTCGCTACCTGATCCTGCCCTGCATCGTGCTTGCGGTGGAGATGGCGGGCCGGGATGTCCGCTATATTCGCTCGAGCATGCTGGAGATTCTCAATAAGGACTTTCTTCGCACCGCGAAGGCAAAGGGCATCGGCAGGCGGCTTGTCATCTACAAGCACGCCCTGCGCAACGCACTGATTCCGATCATCACGGTGATCGGCATGGAGATCCCGAGCCTGTTCGGAGGCTCCATCGTCGTAGAGCAGGTCTTCTCCTGGCCGGGGCTGGGCCTGATGACCATGAATGCGGTGCTTCAGCGTGACTACCCGGTCATCATGGCGATGTGCCTTCTGACCGCGGTGGTGGTGCTTCTGACCAACCTTCTGACCGACATTCTGTACGCACTGGCGGATCCGACCGTCCGACTGGAGTGACCTATGAAAGCAAAGTTGGAACAAAACAAAGCGGGGACCGAGTCCTATCTCCACACCGTATGGCGGCGCTTTACCTACCATAAAGTGGGCTTTGTGAGCCTCTGGATCGTTCTGGCCATCGTGGTCCTGGCGGTTCTCGCGCCCATCATTGCCCCCTATGACCCCAACGCGATCAACCCCGAATTTTCGGCTGCGCCGAGCGCAAAGCATCTGCTGGGCACCGACGCGATCGGGCGTGATATGTTTTCCCGGCTCCTGTACGGCACGAGGGTTTCGCTCCTTGTGGGAGCGCTCTCAACGCTTCTTGCCACGGCGATCGGGACGGTCCTTGGCCTGGTTGCCGGATACTTTGGCGGCGTGGCGGACATGATTATCATGCGCATCACGGACACCGTGATGTCCTTCCCCTACATCCTCCTGATCCTGGTGGCCAGCGTGATCTTCTCCCCGGGCATGTGGAACATCATTCTGATCCTGGGCTTTGTCGACTGGCCCGGCGTTGCCCGGCTGGTCCGCGGCAATGTCATGGAGATCCGGAATGCGGACTATGTGCAGGCGGCACGGATCGAGGGTATGCCCGGCCGCTACATTCTGTTCTCGGAGATCCTGCCGGACGCGATGGCGCCGATCCTGGTGTTTGC
>JBJEYC010000357.1:0-7589 GCA_051886435.1 Lachnospiraceae bacterium | reverse complement strand
CAGGTCACCGTGGAGGGGCTCCCCAGCATGACGAGGATCGCCACCAGCTTCTGGGTCCGAAAGCCCATCCCCACCGCAACCGGCAGAAACAGGGCGCAGAGGCCGACAAGCTTAAAGAACACCGCGGCCAGGGAGGGGCCCAGAACGCCCCGGACTTTCTTCAAATCGATGCTCGCGCCCATGGCAAGAAGCCCAAGGGGCGATGCGGTCTGGGCGATGTTCGAGACCACCTTGGCGGGAATGGCAGGCAGGGGAAGACGAAGCACCGACCAGACAAGACCCACCAGGATCCCGTCGATGATGGGATTGGTGACGACCCGCTTTGCGGTCTTGAAAAGAAGCGCCCGGTCCACCTTCCCACCCCCGTTCTCCCTGGAAGTCACCGACAGCACGGTCACCGCTGCAATGTTGTAGAGGGGCACCGCCCCGATGATCATCAGGGGCGCCATGCCAGTCGTCTGATACATGTTTTCGATGTAGGCGGCACCCAGAAGCGCTGCGCTGCTTCGGTAGGAGGCCTGGATGAACTCCCCCCGGGCCGGAACGTCCCGAACCAGAAACCGTCCCACCACCGACATCAGGGCGATGGAGATGAGGGTCGCCAGAAAGCAGAACAGCACGTAGCGGCCGTCCCAGACGGCAAAAAAGTCCGCCTCCGCCAGGTCCTGAAACAGGAGCACCGGCAGGGCGATCCGAAAGACAAAGTTGTTGAGCTTTTCCGCAAAGGCGTCATCGATCAGGTGCAGCGCGTGCAGCGCAAAGCCCACGCACATCGTGGCAAACACCGGCATCGTGGCGTTCAGGGAAAAGGAAAGGTTTGACCAAAAATCCTGCATGAAGATCTCCCGCAGCCGGAAACAGAAAAACCGTGCCGTTTTTCATCCGGCACGGTTCATTATAAAGGATTCAGGGCGATTTTCCACCCCGGCGGTCAGTCGTTCACGTACTTGTGGAGGGTTCTGCGCACCGCGCCGGTCCCGTCAATGAGTTCGGTGAAGTATCCGGCAACGCGGTCGGCAAGACCGGCCTGCTCCAGGTCGACGCCAAAGATCTGGGCGTTCTTCAGAAGCGGAAGGAGGGCCTTCTTTGCCTCCTCCTTCGAGACCTTCTGTCCGAGGGAGAAGTCCTTCACGTACTTCTGGCAGTCCGCAAGGAGCGGATCCGGTGAGGGCTCAAAGGCCTTCCCCGCGTCGTCCACGGCCATGAGGTAGCGGAGCCACCCCGCCTGTACCAGCGGAATCAGCTTAAGATCCATGACATCCAGCTTCGAATCTGCCAGGTAGCTTTTGATGGTCTCGCCGTAGCGGATCGAGAGCTTCTGGGAGGTATCAGTTGCAATGCGCTGCGGCGTATCGGGCATGAAGGGGTTGGGGATGCGGACGTTGACGACCGTGTCGATGAACTCCTTCGGATCCAGGACGCCGGGGTTCACGACGACCGGAAGTCCCTCCTTGTAGCCGATGGTGCGGACCAGCTTCACGAGGTCCTCATCCTTCATCTCGTCGGAGATCTTGGTGTAGCCCAGCAGGCACCCGTAGACGGCCAGTGCCGTGTGCAGCGGATTCAGGCAGGTGGTGACCTTCATGCGCTCCACCTTGTTGACGGTGTCGCGGTCCGTGAAGATGACGCCCACCTTCTCCAGGGCAGGTCTTCCGTTCGGGAACTTGTCCTCCACCACCAGGTACTCGGTCTCCTCGGCGTTGACGAAGGGCGCGACGTAGGTCTTCTTGGAGGTGATGACGGGCTCGAGATCCTCGAGGCCGTCCTTTGCGAGAATCTTCTCCACAGAGGCATCGGGGCGGGGGGTGATCTTGTCAATCATGGACCAGGGGAAGGTGACCTTCGTCTCATCCTGCAGATAGTCGGCAAAGCCCTTCTCCGCAAGACCGTTGGCAATCCATGCATTGGCAAAAGCCATCACGGCGCCAAAGAGCTTCTCGCCGTTGTGGGAGCAGTTGTCGGTGGAGACCATGGCGATGGGCTTCTTGCCTGCGAGGTATCTCGTGTACAGGAGGGAGACCACCTTGCCCATGTAGCTCTGCGGCTTTTCCGGGCCCGCCGCAAAGTCTGCGGTGACAGCGGGGAGCTGCTCGCCCCTGCCGTTTACCAGGCTGTAACCCTTCTCCGTCACCGTAAAGGTGCAAAGCTGCAGGGAGTCAGAGGAGAAGATCTCCTTGAGCCGGCCATACTCCGCCGCATTCTCCGAGTCGAGGATGCAGGACTCTGCGATGGAGCCGATCACGGTCTTCTCGATGTTGCCGTCGGCCTTGAGGGTCACGAGCACCGACAGGTTGTCGTGCGGGCGGTACTGCTTCTCGATGATCTCGTAGTCAAAGCCCTCTGCCACCGTGATGCCGGTGTCGGAAACGCCGGCATCCAGCATGCGCTGGGCGAGGTTTGCGTGGAAGGCGCGGAAGATGTTGCCGGCGCCAAAGTGCACCCATGTCGGGTTCTTCACGGTCTTGGCGATCATCGCCTCCCGGTCAAACTTCGGCAGGGCGTAGCCCTTTTGGGTCCACTCTGCTGTATTTTCAAGTCCCTTTACAGAAAGTTTCATCTCAAATATCCTCCCTTCGTTCTTTTGTCAGACGCCGCGCTTCTCGGCCTTGTCGATGGCCTCCCAGAGTCCGCAGATATAAGCTGCGCCCAGGGCCCTGTCGTAGAGACCGTAGCCGGGCATGGCCACCTCGTCCCAGATCATGCGGCCGTGGTCCGGGCGGATCGGTCCGGTAAAGCCGATGTCATAGAGGGCCTTGACGATCTCATACATGTCAAAGGTGCCGTCGCTGGAGAGGTGCGCTGCCTCCTCAAAGTTGGTCGGGCTGTTGAACTTTAAGTTCCGCACATGGGCAAAGTGAATTCTCCCGGGGATCGAGCGGATGATGTCCGGCAGATCGTTGGAGAGGCTCGTGCCCAGGGATCCGGTGCAGAGCGTGACGCCGTTGTGGACGTCATCCACGGCCTTGAGCATCCGCTGGATTTTCTCCTTGCTGGTGATGATACGGGGCAGACCAAAGACGCTCCATGCGGGATCGTCCGGATGGATTGCCATCTTGATGTCGTACTTGTTGCAGACCGGCATGATCGCCTTCAGGAAGTAGACGAGGTTGTCGAAGAGCTTCTCCTCGTCGATGTCCTTGTACAGGGCAAAGAGCTCCTTGACATGGGCCATGCGCTCCGGCTCCCAGCCGGGCATCACGGTGCCGTTCATGCTGTCCTTGATCGAGTTGAACATGTCCTCGGGGTGAATCGCGTCCACCGCCTCCTGGGTGTAGGCCAGGACTGTGGATCCGTCGGGACGTCTTCTGGCAAGCTCCGTCCTGGTCCAGTCAAAGACCGGCATGAAGTTGTAGCAGACCAGGTGGATGTCCTCTTTGCCCAGGTTCTCGAGGGACTTGATATAGGTATCGATATCCTTATCCCGGTCCTTGGAACCGGTCTTGATCGCATCGGAGACGTTGACGGACTCGATGCCGGAGATGTGCAGGCCTGCTGCCTCCACCTCCTGCTTGAGCGCGTGGATCTCGTCCTGGGGCCAGAGCTCTCCGGGCTGCTTGTCGTAGAGCATGGTGATGACGCCCGTCACATAGGCGGTCTGGCGGATCTGCTTTAAGGTCACGGTGTCAAACTTGCTGCCGTACCAGCGCATGGTCATTTCCATAGTGGGTTTCCTCCTTGCCTTCTTTTCCCTGATTCTGTTCTGGTTTTTCTGTGCGTCAGGTCTTTTCCCTGACACACGGCATTCTAGCAGACCTGCCCGCGCCTTCCGATTGTCAGGGTTGTCATCTATATTGCAAAAGTTGCTCTTTCAGAAATGTAAGAGCTTACTTTTCACGGCACTGGAAACGTGTTAGGATGAACTTTGTCAGATGTAAACAGTTACAGTGTGCTTTCCAAAGGGGACCGAACGAGACATGAAACAGGAATTGCGCTCTGCTTTCAATACCCGCCAGTACATGCTCTCAGAGGACTTCGAGATCTACTATTACAGCGACCTGCACTTTCAGCAGGTGGCGCCCCACCGGCACAACTACTACGAGTTCTACCTGTTTCTCGAGGGGGACGCGGCGATCATGATCGGCGATGACGTGATGCCCCTGCAGCGGGAGACCCTGGCCCTGATTCCGCCGGGCGTCCTGCACCACTCGGTGGTCGCAAAGGACACGGAGGTTCCGTACCGCCGGTTTGTGTTCTGGGTCAGCGCGGACTTCGCCGCAAGGCTCCTGTCCGAATCCCCGGACTACGCCTACCTGTTCCAGCAGGCAGCCTCCGAAAAGCGCTACCTCTTCCATTTCCCCTCCAACGGCTTCAATCTGATCCTCTCCAAGATGATCCGCCTTCTGGAGGAGGTCCACGGCAACCGGTACGGCCGAAACGCCTTTTTGAACCTGTGCGTCTGCGACCTGCTGCTGTCCATGAACCGCTGCGTCTATGAGGAGGAACACCGGGGAACGGGAAGTGAGAAGGACCTGTTTCAGGAGATCCTCGCCTACCTCGAGGAGCACCTTGCGGAAAACCTCTCCCTGGACCGCCTGGCGGAGCACTTTTACGTGTCCAAGTATTACATCGCCCATTTGTTTCGTGACACCCTCGGCATCTCGGTGCACCAGTACCTCCAGAAAAAACGCCTCGACGCCTGCCGCAGCGCTCTGCTGTCCGGAGAGAACCTCTCCCGCGCCGCCGCGCAGAACGGCTTTTCGGACTACAGTGCCTTCTACCGGGCCTTCCGGAAGGAGTACGGCATGTCCCCGAGCCAGTACCTGGAGGTGTCGGAGGCCGGGACCGCCGGGTCTGCAAAAGAAAACCAAAACCAGTAACAGGAAAGGAAGGATTTCAACTATGGAAGAAGAACTGCACAAGGACTGCGCCTACTGCGCGGAGGGCAAGGCGCTGGACGCTTTCGGCATCAAGATCTGCGATCTGCCGATGTCCAAACTCATCCTCTTCAAGGAGCAGAGCCATCCGGGACGGGTGATCGTTGCCTGCAAAAGGCACGTGGATGACATCACGGAGCTGACAAAGGAGGAGCGTGCCCAGTACATCGAGGACATCAACCGGGCGGCCGTCTGCCTGCACAAGGTCTTTCACCCGGACAAGATCAACTTCGGCGCCTACGGAGACACGATGCACCACCTGCATGTCCACCTGGTGCCCAAGTACAAGGATGCCTATGAGTGGGGCGATGTGTTTGCGATGAATCCCCACAAGACGGAGCTCACAGACGCCGAGTACCAGGAGCTCATCGAGAAGATCAAAGCAGCGCTGTAAGACAGCAGCAGAAAGCACTGGAAAATGTCAGGTTTCCCCCGGGAAACCTGATTTTTTTGTGCCCCGGGATGGTATCATCCAAACATGATCTTTCTATCGGATTACCTCAAACGCATCTATGGCACCAAGGTCTACAAGCTCTCCCTCTCCTCCGGCTGCACCTGCCCGAACCGGGATGGCACCCTCTCCTTCGGGGGCTGCACGTTCTGCTCCGAGGGCGGCTCGGGGGACTTTGCCGCGCCCTTTCTTCCCATCAAAGAGCAGATCGCCCTTGCCAAAGAAAAGGTGGCGCGAAAGCTCCCCCGGGGCATCTCGCCTAAGGACCAGAAGTACATCGCTTACTTCCAGTCCTTTACCAACACCTACGGCGACACCAGGCGCCTCTTTTCCCTCTACCGGGAGACCATCTCCCTGCCAGAGATTGTGATCCTCTCCATTGGCACCCGCCCGGACTGCATCGACGGGGAAAAGCTTGCGATGCTCCGGGAATTAAATCAGATCAAGCCCGTCTGGGTGGAACTTGGCCTCCAGACCGCAAACGACGAGACCGCGAAGCGCTGCAACCGGGGATACGAAAGGAGCGTTTTCGAGAAGACCTATGAAAATCTCCAGGCGGCCGGTATTCCCGTCATCGTCCACCTCATCTTCGGCCTTCCCGGGGAGACGAGGGACGATATGCTCTCTTCCGTGCGCTATCTTGCCGGCCTGAATCCGCCGCCAGATGGCGTGAAGCTCCAGCTTTTGCACGTCCTTCGGGGCACAGCCCTGGGGGACGCCTATCAAAAATCGCCCTTTCCAACCCTTTCCCTGGAGGAATACACGGATCTCATCGTCGAGAGCCTGCAGATTTTGCCGGATTCCTGTGTGATCCACAGGATCACCGGGGACGGACCAAAGCGCCTTCTGCTTGCGCCCCTCTGGAGCGCCGACAAGAAGCGGGTGCTCAATCATCTGCACCGGGCGCTTTCGGAAGAGGGGCTCATCTGAAATGGCCCGCCATGTGGCGGGCTGACTTCTTCGAAACAAACCAATTTCTTGATTTTTTCAGCAACAAGTTTGTTTCTTTCTTTGCGGGAGCGGAAAATGTCCGATTTTCAGGCCTTTCCGGGATGTTTCCCGGACAAATCTGTAGAAAGGACGGGACCGGGCGGTGGAAAAGGCAGGACACCCGCGATAGAAGCTCCGGACAATTTGGTAGCGCCAAAAAAGCGCCTCCCGGGACGAAAATGTGGCAGGTTCGGGACATTTCTGGAGCCGCTTCCGGACCGCCCCGTAGGGAATTCGGGACTTATCTTCCGGGAACTTCCGGACAAATCTGTAGAAGCCGGCGGGAAGTTGCGGACATTTCGTAGATTTTCCGCCCCTGGCCGGAAGCAGTGCCCGATATCGCTCTTTTTTTCGACAATTTTGGCGAAACCGTCGATCCGCCCCGTAGCGGGCAGGGCGGTTTCGTCATTTTTTCATGGACAAAAATATAGAAGTCTCCCGGAACCTCCGGACCGGGCGGTGGAAACTCCCGGACAATTTTGTAGAAATCCGGTTTCTTCGGACCGCCACGGGAGAACTTCCGGACAAATTTGTAGAAGGCGCCCCGGGTTTACCGGACAAAATGTAGATCAAAAATCTACATTTTGACCATGATTTTCCCGTTGCACCCGGGAAACTCCTCTGCTATCATCCCTTTCAACGGACAAAATGTAGATTTCATGGACGAAATGTAGACGCGGGGAGACTTGTTTCCGTTCCCTTCGCGTCTGGTTTCCTGTTTCATGGACGATTTGTAGACCGCCGGGACATTGGGGGTGACAGGACATGCGCGCACAGGCTGCGGGGAAGAAAAAGAAGGAGGAGGCGGGTTCATTTGTGCCCTCCGAGATCAATATCTACAACAAATCAAACTTTCTGATTGGCTCCAAGTACAAGTCGAGCCTTCTGGAGAACAAGATCATGGCGATCTCCCTGGCCAACAGCGACCGCTTTGAGACCGGCGCCTCGGAAAATGAGTCCGTCTACTCGCGCATGAACGTGGCGGAGCTGCGCAAGGCGCTCGGCGCCAACTCCGGGAGTTTCTATCAGCAGCTCAACCAGGTGGCGAAGGAGATGACCGGCAAATCCATCGGCATGTCCTCGGAGGACAGCCGGACTTTCCGCTACGTGGCGGTAGTCATCTCCGCCGAGTGCAAGGACGGCGTCTTTACCATAGAGTATAACCATGCCCTCCGGAACATGCTGCTGCAGCTCAAGCGCAACTACTCCCGCCTGAACCTCTCCATCATGCTGAAGTTCACCAGCAACTACAGCTTCCGGCTCTATGAGCTGTT
>JBJEYC010000356.1:1778-7593 GCA_051886435.1 Lachnospiraceae bacterium | reverse complement strand
AGCAGATGACAACCTCTGACAAGATCGACCGGATCGTCACGAACCGGATCCTGGCCCTCCCGATCTTCGCAGTGATCATGTGGGCAGTGTACTTCATTTCGGTCACAACACTCGGCTCCTGGCTCACTGACTGGACGAATGATGTCCTGTTCGGTACCTGGATTACCAACGGCGCTACCGCAGGTCTTACCGCCCTCGGCGCTTCTGATGCCGTGATCAGCCTCCTGGTTGACGGTATCATCGGCGGTGTCGGCACCGTCCTCGGCTTCGTGCCGCAGATGATTCTTCTGTTCCTGTGCCTGTCCATCCTGGAGGATTCCGGATACATGGCACGTGTCGCATTCATCATGGACCGAATCTTCAGAAGGTTCGGCCTCTCCGGCAAGTCCTTCATCCCGATGCTGGTCGGCACCGGCTGCGGCGTGCCTGCCATCATGGCATCCCGTACGATTGAGAATGAGAAGGACCGCCGCATGACGATCCTGCTCTCCACCTTCATGCCCTGCGGCGCAAAGATGGAGATCGTCGCCATGATGACGCTGGTCTGCTTCCCCGGAAGCATGTTTGTGGCACCTGCCATGTACTTCCTGGGCCTTGGCATCGTCGTCTTCTCCGGCATTGCCCTGAAGAAGACAAAGTACTTCTCCGGTGATCCTGCACCGTTCGTCATGGAGCTTCCTGCTTACCACATCCCGACCGTGAAGGGCGTTCTGATCCACGTCTGGGAGAGAGCAAAGGCCTTCATGATCAAGGCCGGCACCATCATCTTCACGATGTGCATTGTGATCTGGTTCCTGATGCACTTCGGACCCACCGGCTTCCTTCCGGATGACATCGATTCCTCGTTCCTGCGCTACATCGGCGAGGGCCTTTCCTGGATCTTCAAGCCTCTCGGCTTTGGTACCTGGCAGGGCGCTGTCGCCTCTGTCTCCGCTGAGGTCGCAAAGGAGCAGGCAACCGCAACACTGGGCATGCTCGCACATGCAGCCAGCGATGATGAGGCCGATGTGGCCACTGCAATCAACACCATGTTCGGCGGAAGCAAGCTGGTCGGCATGAGCTTCCTTCTGTTCAACATCTTCGATGCACCCTGCATGGTCGCCATTGCCACAGCATTCCGTGAGCAGGCAAGCCGCAAGTGGGGCTGGATCACGTTTGGCTATCAGATGATGATCGGCTACTGCCTGTCCCTGTGCGTCTATCAGATCGGCGCAGCGGTTACGGGAAGCTTCACCTTCGGTACCGTGGTTGCCATCGTTCTGATCCTGATCGCCTGCTACTTCGTCTTCCGTCCGAATCCGTACGCAAAGAGAAGAAGCTACCGCGCAGAAGCCGAGAAGGCCTGACATGCCTGCGGCAGGAAGTGAGGTGTCTGCCGTGGACAGCAAAGAAACAAGGCAGAAAATTTCGGAGACTCCTCCCTCCGCTGCCATGATGAACTACCTTGCCCTGATGGTACAGATGGAGAAGGGCGGACAGCGCCTTCGCTCCATCGACATTGCAAACCGGATGGGCGTCAGAAAGCCCAGCGTGTGCAATGCCCTGGAAAAGCTCGCGGAATGCGGCTGCGTCACGGACAACAACGGAAGAGACATCGTGCTGACGCAGAAAGGAAGAGACCTCGGGGCAGCATTTCTGGAGAAGACGAGAATCCTCACCGACATGCTCGAGGAGGGCGGCATGGAGAAGCAAAGTGCAATGACCGAGGCAAAGAAGCTTGCCCACGCGGTCAGCTGCGATGTTCTCCTGGCCCTTCTTCGGGTAGCCGGGAAGAGCTGCGGCGGGGACACGGTCCCGGGAGGACAGGAATGAGATATTCCGGAAGCAGCTGCATGGAATCCCTTCTCCTGGGTCTTGGCTCCATGGCCATTGCGGTGGGAATCGGCGCCGGCCTGACAGCGCTGAAACGGGCGCTTCTCCGGTGCTCCCTCCGGAATGCGGGGAGAGACAAAACAAGAGAAAGAAGGTCGAAAAGACATGGTTAAGACAACCGTAAAGATCGGGGGTATGGCCTGCGGCATGTGCGAGTCGCACATCAACGACGTCATCCGCAAGACCTTCCCGGAGGCAAAGAAAGTTGCCTCTTCCCACTCGAAGGGAATTGCCACGTTTGTGACGGAGAACGAAGTCGATAAGATGACGCTGGAGCGCGCCATCGAGGATACGGGATACCACTTCCTCGGCATCGAATCCGAACCTTACAAAAAGCGCGGCCTCTTCGGCTGAGACAATCAAATCAAAGAAAAGGGAGTGCGCCTGCAGGCAAGCAGCTGCGGGCGCGCTCCCTTTTTGTTCTCCAACACAAAACAGAGGACAGGCAGCTGCCTGTCCTCTGTCCGTCTGAGAAAGCGCAAGTTTTCTCAGGCCTTTTCCTCCTCGATGGCATCAAGCCGGCCGCTCTCCACCAGGGTCTTGAGAGCCTGGAAGGAGTCCTCGGAGAGGTCGTGCTCCACCTTGCAGGCGTCGTTCTGCGCCTGCTCGTGGGGGATGCCGACGCTCTCGAGGAGCTTGGTCAGCACATGGTGACGGTCCAGCGTGCGCTCTGCAATCCGGCGCCCTTCGTCGGTCAGAACCAGCATTCCCGCGTGATCGGTGGTGATGTAGTTCCGCTCCTTCAGGCGCTTCGTGGTGTAGGTGACGCTGGGCTTGGAGACCTCCAAAAGATCTGCCACATCGATGGAGCGCACATAGCCCTGGGCCTGAAAGATCTCCAGGATCGCCTCCAGGTAGTCCTCTGTGGTTTTCTGTGTTCCGTTATTTTCCTCTGTTCTTCTCATGGTAAAACCTCATCTGGATCAGCGGGCACCCGGCGCTGCTGCCCCTGTGAGTGCCCAATTTTTAAATCTGAATTAAGGACATATTACTACAGTATTGATCTTTTGTGAAGTGGGAAGGAAAAAGATCGGCGCGTTTTATGATTTCACCGACAGTTCATGGAATTTCAAGGTTCCTTCAAGGGTTCTCTGTGATAATGAACCTGTGCCGGGAAACCGGCATGAAACCAAGAGGGCAATTCATTTCAGAAAGGAATCACAAAAGATGAGAAATAAGGCAGTCACACTGCTGCTGTGCATGAGTATGGGCGCGGGGGTGCTGTCCGGCTGCGCCCAGTCGGACTCCGGCAGCACGGCCAGCTCAGAGAGCACGGATACCGTCAGCACAGAACAGGCACAGAGCACGGAGTCGGCAGACACAGAGTCCTCCGAGACCGCAGAGGTTGCGGATGAGGAGACCAAAGAGGAGATCGAGAACGCACTGAACCTTGCCAACAACGAGGACCAGGAGTGGACCTACGACAGCGATGCCGATGCCTGGGTGCTCTCCATCACCCCTTACTGCACGAACCAGCAGCTGCCGGATCAGCAGGGGTGCTCTGTTGCCGTGCCGGGGGCCTATGTCACCGGTATCGATACGGATGGGGACGGCACGGCGGATGTGACCGCAGAGGATGGAACCGATGCTGTCAAGGGATCCCTTGTCATCGATTATAATGCACAGGTGACCAGCGAAAATGGCCAGGTCTATACGGCGGCCACCGCACCGATCATCCTGAATACAGGTGCTGCGGGCTACGGCTCCCAGCAGAATCAGACCGCTTCCACCGAGTACGCAAAGGACGGCTACATCAACGTCTCCTGCGGAAACCGTGGCAAGCAGGACACCTACACCGATGCAGACGGCAACACGGTCTACACCGGAGATGCGCCGGACTGCCTCTCTGACCAGAAGTCCTGCGCCCGCTTTATCCGCTACAACATTCTGCTCGGGAACCTCCCCGGCAACGTAAACTACCTTGTCACCACCGGTGGCTCGGGCGGCGGAGCCCATGCCACGATGTTTGCCGCAACCGGCGACAGCGAGGACTACTACGACTATGAGATCGAGGAGGGGGCGGTCGGCGTCTACAAGACGACAGACGGCGGCTACAGCACTACGGTCACGATCGATGGCGTGGATTATGATCTCTCCGACGGCGCCTGGGGCTGCATTGCCTACAGTGCGATCACACCGCTTGCTGAGGCAGACATGGATCTGGCCTTTGAGTACACGTTGGATGAAGACTACGACTTCAACACCGAATTCCAGAAGACTCTGGCCTCCTACCTGTCCCAGGAGTATATGGACTACATCAACAATCAGAACCTTACGGTGGAGGAATCGGCAGTGGGCTTTGACCTGAATGAGGACGGCGACACGGATGACACGGTGGACCTCACCATCGAGTACGATGAGGACAAGTACCCCGACACGAACGGCTACGGCGGCACCTATCTCACCCTGTACCTGGACGAGTTCACCGAGAACCTGCAGTGGTACCTCGACAACCTGGATTACGCCACCGACTGGACCTGGTTTGATGAGGACGGCAATGCCCTCTCTGATGAGGAAGTCGCAAACATGACCCTGGAGGACAAGCAGAAAGCCTTCCTGGAGGGCCGGTACGCCAAGAGCGAATCCACCAGCATGGGCGGCCCCGGAGGCGGCATGCCGGGCGGCGCTGCCCCTGACGGTGCAGGAGCGCCTGACGGCACAGCCCCTGACGGCGCTGGAGCACCGGATGGAAATGCGACAGATACAACCGACGCGGCAGACACCACGGATGGAACAAAGACCGGCACCAAGGACATGGTGGTGGGCACCCCGGATGCGGGTACCTCTCAGTCCGCCGGCAGCACCGTGGACTCCGAGAACTACTCCTCCTATGAGGAGATGGTGGATTCTTATGCCTCCGACATCGCCGAGATCGAGGCGGGCGACACCTACGGCAACAACCTGGTGGATCTTATGAACCCGCTCAACTACATCGGTTCGGATGACGTGAGCGCACCGACCTGGACGAGAATCGTCATGGGCGCCGCGGAGGGCGATATGTCGATGTTCGGCTCCCTGAACCTCGAGATCGCCTGGCTCAATGCCGGTACGGACTGCACCATCGAGTGGCAGTGGGACGGCGGCCATGTTCCGTCTGAGACGCTGGGCAACTCCCTGTCTCTGTATGTCGATGAGATGTACGGCAAGTACGTGGACGGCGCGGTGGAGGTGACAAAGCCTGCCGCCGAGAAGCAGACCACCAATGGAACGGCCACCGAGGCAACCGGCACGGACATCTCCAGCTGGGTCGATTCGACGGATCTGGAGAACGTCTCGGTCAGCCTTGCCGATGCGGCAGCTTACCGCGCAGCGGGGGCTTCCAAGGCAATGCCCGGATTTGACGTCATGGATTACGGACAGGAGGACTACGTCTTCGGCGATACCGAAACGGATGCCCGCCACTGGGACAAGTACGTGCTGCAGGCACTTCAGGAACACAGTGATGTGCTGGAGCCGCTGTTCAATGCCTCGGCTTCTGAGGATTCGGACACCAGTACGTCGTCTTCTACGGAGGCGCAGACGCAGAGCGAAGCGGAAAACTGAACCGTTTCAAAATATTGTTCAAAAGAGGAGACACCTGCCTGGCTACTGCCGGGCAGGTGTTTCTGCTATGATGGAGAAGAATAAAAAGGAGGTGCGGCGATGGAAGAGGCCAACACCAGGCTCCTTGTGGTGGAGGATGATGAGAAGCTCTCACAGATGATCCGGGACTGGTTTGCCAGGCGGGGATTTGAAGCAGATCTTGCGCCGGACGGGATCACCGGTCTTGCCAGGGCGCAGAGCGGGGCATACGACGCGGTGATTCTCGATGTCATGCTGCCGGGGATGGACGGGTTTACCCTCCTTGCGCATCTTCGGGAGGATCACAACATGGTCCCGGTTCTCTTCCTGACTGCGCGGAGCGGCCTTGCCGACAAGCTGCAGGGCTTTTCCTGCGGCGCCC
>JBJEYC010000356.1:0-1678 GCA_051886435.1 Lachnospiraceae bacterium | reverse complement strand
CTGACTGCGCGGAGCGGCCTTGCCGACAAGCTGCAGGGCTTTTCCTGCGGCGCCCAGGACTACCTGACCAAGCCCTTTGCCATGCAGGAGCTGGAGGCAAGGGTGCGGGTGCTTGCGGGCAAAGGCCCGGCACCGGAACGGGAACAGGATACGGGGATGCTGACGGTGGGGGATCTGACCCTGTCTACCAGGCAGCGGGAACTTGTCTGCGGCAAAAAGAAGGTCGCTCTCTCCGGCAGGGAGTATGACCTTGCGGAGTACTTCTTCCGCAACGCCGGGCAGATCCTCTCCAAGGAGCAGATCACGGAGGCGGTTTGGGGCGAGGCCTCCGGGGCGGAGTACAACCACGAGGAGGTCTACATCTCATTCCTTCGGAGAAAATTCCGGTTTCTCGGAACTGGAACCCAGATCGTCACGGTCCGTGGGGCTGGCTATGTCCTGAAGGAGGCAACATGAAAGGGCAGAAGGCGCGAAGCGGCTCCGCCCCGGAACAGGGAGAGATCCGGCAGTTCCGGCGGAAGATCACAGCCATCCTTGCGATTGCCTTTGCCGCTGTGATCCTGATCCTGCTTGGTGCCAATGCGGCCTACTACGTGCAGACGGAGCGCACCGTCCTTTTGCAGCGCCTGGAGAACCGGATCCGGACAGGAGGAGAATTCCTGGACGGGGCGAACCCGGATTCCGGCAGAGAGGCACCTTTGGACGATGCATCCGGGGACGAAAAGGAACAGGATGTGGTACTTCTGTTCGCGGAGGAGAGTGAGGGAAGCTTTACCCTTCTGCAGGATACCGGTTCCGGCCTCTCCAAGTCCCAGGCGGAGGACCTCGCAGCTGCCCTCTACGGGCAAAAGAAGCGGAGCGGGACCTATGAGAATTGGATCTACACCTTCGGTGTCTCCGGCTCCACGCTCTATCTGTCCGCGGAGGACCTGACCGGGGAGTGGCAGAAGGAGGAGCGGTACCTCGTCCGGATGCTTGCCATCGGTCTCATCCTGTTCCCGGCAGTGCTCGCCTTCTCGTATTTCCTCTCCGGATGGCTGACAAGACCGCTCCGTCAGGCGATGCAGCGACAGACCGACTTCCTTCTTGCGGCAGGCCACGAGCTCAAGACTCCGCTCGCGGTCATTCGGACGAGCCTCGACATGATGGAGCAGGATGGGGCAGGGGGAAAGTACTTTGACTACGCAAGGAGCGAGACCGAGAGGATGGCGGGACTTGTCACAGAGCTTCTCGACCTCTCCCGGCTCGAGAGCGGGGGGACGCCTACGGTGCGGGAGGAGTTTGACCTCTCTGCCTGCATCGAGGGTGCGGTACTGCCCTTTGAGGCCCTCGCTTATGAGCACGGCGCCAGGCTTGAGACCGATCTCGCGCCCGGGATCTTTCTTTTGGGGGATCCGGACCAGATCGCCAGGGTGGCGGGCATCCTCGCAGACAACGCGGTGCACCACTGCCGGGAAAACGGCACGATCCGCGCTGCGCTCAAAAGGGAGGGAAAGCAGGCGGTCTTTTCCGTTGCCAACGAGGGAGATCCGATTCCTGAAGAAGAGCGGGAGCGGATCTTTGAGAAGTTCTACCGGGTGGACAAGGCGAGAAACCGCAAGGAGGGCAGGTACGGCCTGGGACTTCCCATCGCAAAGCACATCGTGGAGGCCCACGGCGGAAAGATCCGGGTTGACTG
>JBJEYC010000355.1:0-1627 GCA_051886435.1 Lachnospiraceae bacterium | reverse complement strand
AGAACACGATGATGATGGTCAAGAACAAGAACGTGATGATCCTCGTCGCCTCCACAACGACCGGCCGCACGGTGGCAAGAGCCATCGAGTCGGTCCGCTACTATGGCGGCACGGTATCCGGCATCAGCGCCATCTTCTCGGCAGCCACCAGAATCTACGGGCTGCCCGTCAACGCCCTGTTCACAAAGACTGACCTGCCGGACTACCAGGCCTGGAAGGCAGATGACTGCGCCCTCTGCAAGGATGGTGTCCCGATCACAGCCATCGCAAACGGCTACGGCTACTCCCAGCTGTAACAGGAAAGCGGCAGGGCTCCAAAAACTCATAACCATGCACAAAAACGGACCTGTCCCGGGGAAGTCTCCCGGGGCAGGTCCGTTGTTCTTTGATCTCTTGAAAAATTCCCGAAGGAGCGGACGCACAGCGCAGGAAAGGCATTCCACATGCCTGCATCCTTGTACCAGCGCTTCCCACAGCACGGTGCCGCGTCTTTCTTCCCGCTCACAAAAGGCCGCACCGGCTGCGCGTCAGATGGGTCCCTGCATAAACTCCTGCACGCAGGAGAGAAAGTGCGCGGCGGCCGGGGAGAGGGGATCCTGCCTGCGCCAGGCAAAGAAAAGACTCGTCTCCACGCCCGAGCGCAGGGGCACGATGGCAAAGGGGGGCTTTCGGTCCACCGGAGCCTTCGGCGGGAGCTTTGTGAAGCGCTCCGACACCACCGCGATTCCCATGCCCATCGTGACCATGTCCAGGATCGTGTCAAAGCGCGCGCAGTCCAGGACGATTCTGGGATCAAAACCAGCCTCCCGGCAGAGATCAATGGTGAGCTGCCACATCTCCGGCTCCTCCTTGAGAAGGAGAAAGTTCTCCCCCCGAAGGTCCGAAACAGAGAGCGTCTCCCTGCCCGCCATGGGGTGTCCAATCGGCAAAAGCACCTCCAGCCTGTCGGTAGTAAAGGGGAGCTTCTCCAGATCCAGATCCCCGGCGGGCGCTTCCCCGGCCTTTTCGATCTCCCGGAAAAAGGCGATCTCGCAGCGCCTTGCCCGCAGGTCCTCCTTGAGCTTTTCCGAGCCCGCGTCGTAGACCCGAAGGGAAGCCTCCGGGTACCGGGCCGAGAACGCCGCGATGATCCTGGTGATGCCGTACTGGGGAAGGATCGGAATTGCCCCGAAGACGACTTTTCCGTTTTTCACCTCACGGGTCTCCCGCAAAAGCCTTGTCCCATCAAAGTAGCGCCGGACGACGTCAGAGGCATAGGGCAGGAACCGCTCCCCGTAGTCGGAGAGGGCAACACTCCTGCTGGTGCGGACAAAGAGGGGCACTCCCAGCTCCTCCTCCATGGCCCGGATGTGCTTGGAGAGAGTGGGCTGTCCCAGATGGAGCTGCTCTGCGGTCTCCCAGAAGCTCTTCGTCTTGGCAAGGGAGACGAATTCGAGAAGAAAGTCGATGGTCATCAGGTGAATCCTCCTTTTCCTTTCCGGAGCGTAGCACAAAGTGCCCCCGCCTGCAACGAATTCATTCCTATATGGCATTGATCCCGTCGGAATCTGAATTGTTCTTCCAGTATTTATGAAGTATGATCAGCCTCAGTAAGAGCATTACATTCCAGAACGGAAATGAAAGGAGA
>JBJEYC010000354.1:0-1629 GCA_051886435.1 Lachnospiraceae bacterium | reverse complement strand
TCCACCAGGCAGTAGCGCATGGACCAGGGCTGTGCCATATAGACCAGGGCGCCGTAGATCGAGCTGTCTCCGTGGGGATGGTATTTACCCATCGTATCGCCAACGATACGGGCACATTTTCTGTGGGGCTTGTCCGGGGTATTGCCCAGCTCGCTCATGGCCCAGAGGATACGCCTCTGTACAGGCTTCAGGCCGTCTCTGACATCCGGCAGCGCACGGGACACGATGACGCTCATCGCGTAATCAATGTACGAATTGCGCATGGTCTGGTCCAGATCCACTTCCTGAATTCTGCTGCTGTCAAATACGTTGTCGTCCATGCCGGTTCATTTCTCCTTACACATCCAGGTTCTGCACAAATCTGGCGTTCTGCTCGATGAACTCCCGACGGGGCTCCACCTGGTCGCCCATCAGAGTGGTAAATGTCAGATCCACCTCCGACTCGGTCTCCGTGTCGATGTTGACCCGCTTGAGGACGCGGCGCTCCGGATCCATGGTGGTCTCCCAGAGCTGCTCCGGATCCATCTCGCCCAGTCCCTTGTAGCGCTGGATGCGGTTGTTGTTGTCCCGGCCAACCTCGTTCAGAATGTTGGCCAGCTCCTCATCGCTGTAGGCATACCAGACCTTCCGGTTGCGCTCGAGCTTGTAGAGCGGGGGCATTGCCAGATACACATGGCCCTGCCGGATCAGCTCCGGCATAAACCGGTACAAAAAGGTCAGCATCAGAGTATCGATATGCGCGCCATCCACATCGGCATCCGTCATGACGATGATCTTGTCATAGCGGAGCTTGGTGATGTCGAATTCATCATGAATGCCGCAGCCAAAGGCCGTGATCATCGCCTTGATCTCCTCGTTGGCGTAGATGCGGTCCTCTCTTGCCTTCTCCACGTTCAGGATCTTGCCGCGCAGCGGCAGAATTGCCTGGGTAAAGCGGTTTCTCGCGCTCTTTGCCGAGCCGCCTGCGGAGTCTCCCTCGACCAGGAAGATCTCGCAGTTCTTGGGATCCTTGTCGGAGCAGTCCGCGAGTTTTCCGGGAAGAGACATGGTCTCCAGGGCAGTCTTGCGCCTTGTGAGATCCCTTGCCTTTCTCGCGGCCTCCCTGGCCCTTGCGGCGAGCTGGGCCTTCTCACAGATCGCCTTTGCGATGTTCGGGTTCTGCTCCAGGTAGTAGGTCAGCTTCTCCGAGACCACCGAGTCCACGGCGCCCCGCGCCTCGATGTTGCCAAGCTTCTGCTTGGTCTGGCCCTCAAACTGGGGGTCCTCCACCTTGACGGAGATGATGGCCGTCAGACCCTCTCGGATGTCGTCACCAGAGAGGTTCTGGTCGCTGTCCTTTAAGATGCCGTTCTTTCTGGCATAGTCGTTGAAGGTCTTGGTCAGGGCGTTGTGGAAGCCCGTCAGGTGCATGCCGCCCTCGGGGGTGTTGATGTTGTTGACGAAGCTGTACTCATTGACGTTGTAGGCGTCATTGTGCTGCATTGCCACTTCGACGTAGACATTGTTCTTGGTGCCGTCGAAGTACAGCACCTCGGGATAGAGCGGCGTCTTGTTCTTGTTGAGATACTTCACGTACTCCCGGATGCCGCCCTCATAGTGGAACACGTTCTCCCGCACCTCGGAGAGCTC
>JBJEYC010000353.1:0-1630 GCA_051886435.1 Lachnospiraceae bacterium | reverse complement strand
CCCAGCGGGAGAAAGAGGAAAAGCGCCTTGCCAAAATCGACGAGGAGGGCGCCCGTGGCCTGATGGTCTACGTGAACGCGGTCTCCTGCGTGTTAAACCTTCTCTTTGGCGCGGTCTTTGGCGTCTACTGGACAAAGCACCTTGCCGCTGCTTTTGCGGCAGTGCTCCCCGCACCGCAGGCAGCGCTTGTACTGGGCGGCATTGCCAGCTGGCTTCTTCTGCTTCTCATTGTCCTCACCTTCGGCATCCGGATTCCCGGGGCCCTCGCGAGGAAGAACCCGGAGGCATGGATTCTCCGGTGCTATCCGTTCTACCGCCTGTTTCGGGCGGTGCTGACCCCGATCGCCTGGCTCTCCGGGGTCCTCTCCAAGGGAATCCTGCGGCTGTTTGGCGTGCGGGACTTCTCCATGCGGGAGGATGTGACCGAGAAGGAGCTCCGCTCCATGGTCAGCGACGGACAGCAGCAGGGCGTCATCGAGAAGACCGAGGCAGAGATGATCTCCAACATCTTTGACTTCTCCGACAAGGAGGCAGGCGACATCATGACCCACCGCAACGACATCCGCGCGGTGGATGCCACCTTCTCCCTGCGGGAAGCCATCGACTACATGCTCTCCCAGCACAACTCCCGGTTTCCGGTCTACCAGGACAACATCGACAACATCCGCGGCATCCTGAACCTGCGGGATGCGGTGAAGTACTTAAACCAGCACCCGGAGGACGGCGCAAAGCGGATCGGTTCAATCTCCCGGATTCTCCGGACTCCGATCTACGTGCCCGAGACCAAGGACATCGACGACCTGTTCCGGCAGATGCAGAAGGAAAAGCAGCAGATGGTCATTGTCATCGATGAGTACGGCCAGACGTCCGGCATTGCCTCCATGGAGGATATCCTCGAGGAGATCGTCGGCAACATCATGGACGAGTACGACATCGATGAGCACCACATCACGGCCACCGGGAACAAGAACGAATTCATCGTGGACGGCAGGACCGAGCTCTCGGAGCTGACCAAGGTGTTTGGCCTTCACTTCGAGGATGAGCGCTTTGAGACCGTCAACGGCTTCATGATGTCGATGATGGACCGGGTTCCCCAGCCGGGGGACAAGTTCTCGGTGGAGTACCAGGGCTTCCGGTTCCGGATTCTCTCCGTGAAGGACCGACAGGTGAGCAAGGTCATGATGACCAGGATCCAAAAGGCGGCAGCCGGCGCCAAGGTATATCCGGCTGAAAAGACAACCACAACCGCAAGTTAAACATTGATTTGATACCCAAGATTCAATCCAGTCAGGAAAAGAGGAAATTATGTCAGGACATTCCAAGTTTGCAAACATCAAGCACAAAAAGGAAGCAAACGACGCAGCAAAGGGAAAGATCTTCACGATCATCGGCCGTGAGATTGCCGTCGCCGTGAAGGAGGGCGGTCCGGATCCGAACAACAACTTCAAGCTCGCCCAGGTCATCGCCAAGGCAAAGGCTTCAAACATGCCCAACGACACCATCGAGCGTGGCATCAAGAAGGCTGCCGGCGATATCTCCGGCGTGACCTATCAGCACAACACCTATGAGGGCTATGGCCCGGCAGGCGTTGCCATCATCGTCGAGACCCTGACCGACAACCCGAACCGCA
>JBJEYC010000352.1:0-1632 GCA_051886435.1 Lachnospiraceae bacterium | reverse complement strand
TGTCGATCTTGGAGAGCTCCTGCAGGGCGCCGTAGTGGCGCTCGTTGAGCTGCCAGGCCTTGATCACCGGGATGTACTCCTGGTGCATCTGCTGCAGGATGAGGCTCGCGGTGCGGATGCCCCGGCGCAGATACGAGGTGTAGGCCCGGTCCAGGAGGATGCCCTCCTTCTTGAGAAGGTGCCCGGCTCTTTCGGCACTCTCCCGCCCCCGCTCGGAGAGGAGTACGTCACTCCAACCCGTGAAGAGGTTTAAGGAGAGCCACTCGGACTCCCCCGCTGAAACGAGAATCAACTGGTGCTGCATGCTTCCTCCGTGCGGCCTTGTCCCTGCCGCCGAAGGTCATTTTATAATGAGAAGCGGGGAAAGTCCACACAAAACAGGGTTTCCGGGCCCCCGGCGCAGTTGTTCCGAGGATCTCTTCCCATTTATTTTTCTGCGCCGCGAGACCTTCTGCCCCGCTCATCGGTATATCAGGCAAAAGGGTCTCAGAAAGGAGCTTGTCATGAAACCAAACCCGGAAGAACTCGCCCGGGACTGTCAGGACGACCTGTACCGGATGGCCTTTGCCATCTGCAAAAACCCGCAGGACGCGGAGGACGTGGTGCAGACCGCGTTTGTTCGGTATCTCCAATCGCGCCGGGACTTTGCAGGAAAAGACCACGCCAGGGCCTGGCTGTTCCGCACCGTCATCAACCTCTCGAAAAACCTGGTCACCGCCTTCTGGCGCCGAAACAAAATCTCACTGGACGAAGCGCTCTCCGGCGCTGCCTTCGAGGAGCCCGAGGACCGGACGGTACTGAAAGCCGTCCTCTCCCTTCCTCTCAACTACCGGATTGTCCTGCACCTGTATTACTACGAGGGATACCAGGTGGCGGAGATCGCAAAACTTCTGCACATCTCTCAGAGCGCGGTGAAAAACCGCCTGCTGCGGGGAAGAAACGCCCTGCGCCCGCTCCTTGCGGAGAGTCAGGCGGCGCAAAAGCCATCCAAAAGGAGGTACCTTCTATGAAAGAAATGGAGCGCTATCAGCGGGCCGTATCGGCCCTGCACCCGGATCCCTCTTTTCGGATCTCGTTGCAAAAGAGTGGAAAGGTCCCTGTCAGAATGCGCAGGGCCCTTCGCGTTCACGCGGGAATCGCTGCCGCATGCTGGATTCTTACCCTGTCGCTTGGCGGTGCGGGCGTATACGCTTCCGACATCGGCGGCATCCAGCGAAAAATCCAGATCCTGCAGCAGGGCGAGCTGACAGACGCGGTGCTGACGCTTCGTTCTGATGACGGCACCTATGCGATCACAGATCCTTCGGGGAAGGTCCTCGAGCGCGGCGGGGGTGTTGCCATCGAAGAAGATGGCACAGAGCGCCCGCTCACTTCATCGGAGATGCAGGAAGATCTGTCTGACCGGGTCTCCACCGAGGTGACAGATGGCCACTACTACCTTTCCTGGCGGTCGCATACGTTTGATCTCACGAAGGCTTTTTCGGGCCGCGATGTCGTCTTTCTCACACTTAAAGATGGGACGGACACGCTGTATGTGACTGCCCTTTCAGACGGCGCCGCTGCCAGCAGTCCAAACCGCTACCCCATTCCCGGGACGGACTTTGACAACGGGTGACCTGAAAACCTGCCAAA
>JBJEYC010000351.1:1564-7655 GCA_051886435.1 Lachnospiraceae bacterium | reverse complement strand
AGAGGTAGGAGCCGCGCATGCCGTTGATGCCGTGCTTGTTCAAAAACGTCAGGTCCCCGTCGGGACCGATCACGTAGGACTCCACGCCCATGTCCGTGATGGAGTACAGGAACTTGCGGTTGTGGGAGATGGTGACGTAGGAGGAGTTGGTGATCTCCACCTGGTCCTTCTCGATAAAGCGCCCTTCTTCCATGTCCACGTCGTAGATGCGGATGCCGTACTTTTCGTCAGATGCGGTGGTGTAGCAGGAGACGTAGGCGACATAGCGCTCCTTGGGTGCGGTGGTCTTTGTTTCCTTCTGTTTGGTTTCCTTCGCTTCCATTTCGACCTCCTTGTAAGACGTCAAACGTGTTTGGATGCAAACTGACTGATCTCATGAAATGTTCCCACCTGCCAGGTGTGGTCCGGTGCAAGATGGACCTCAATCAGGGTGCAGTTGGGGATGTGCTGCTGCCAGATGTCTGCGAGCTTCAAATACCCGAAGTTCACCAGCATGCACCGGATGGCGCAGCCGTGGGAACCGACGAGGATCCTCTCCCCGGGGGCATCTGCCAGGTCATCAAAAAAGGACGCAAGGCGCGCCCGCAGTGCGGGAAAGCTCTCCGCCCCCGCTGCCGGCACGTACCGGTCCGGGTCCTGAAAGAGGAGCCCGCATTCGGGACTTTCTTTGTCAAAGGGGGTGCCGTCGATGGGCCCAAAGTCCATCTCCATGAGCCTCTTGTCCGTGCAGATCTTCTCTTTCGGCAGGCCGCTCACGATTTCTGTGGTCTCCAGTGCCCGCTTTAAAGGACTTGCATAGACCCCGTCGAAGGCAAGGTGCAGGGACTCTGCCATCATCCTGCAGGCCCTTGCCTGTTCGATCCCCGCTTCGTCCAGGGGGATGTCAGTCTGGCCCTGAAAGAGCTTTCTTTTGTTCCATTCGGTCTCCCCGTGACGGAGAAGATAGATAGTCTTGGTCAAACCCTGTTTCCTTTCCCAGCCCATGATACCATTGTGCGGGGCCGGTTTTAAGTCGATTTGGAAGATCCGCGCACCGCAAGCCGGTTGATCTGGGCTGCCAGGTACCCGGCGCCGAAGCCGTTGTCGATGTTGACGACGCTGATGCCGTTGGCACAGCTGTTGATCATGGTAAGAAGCGCCGAGAGGCCGTGGAAGCTTGCCCCATACCCCACGTGGGTGGGGACCGCAATGACGGGGTTTTCCACAAGGCCGGCAACAACGCTGGCCAGGGCGCCTTCCATCCCGGCGACCGCGACCACGCAGTTGGCGGAGGTGATCTCCTCCATCTTCGAGAGAAGCCGGTGGAGGCCGGCGACCCCGACGTCATAGATCCGGGTCACCTTTGCCCCAAGAAAGGCGGCGGTCCGTGCCGCCTCCTCGGCGCAGTAAAGATCCGCGGTACCGGCGCAGCAGACGGCGACATTTCCCACGGTTTCCGGCGCTGTTCCAAGGATCAGGGTCCGGGAGACCGGGTCGTAGTCCGTTTCAGGAAAGGCGGCCTTTACAAGGTCCGCCTGGTGGGCAGAGCAGCGGGTTCCCAGGACCCTCCCGTTTTTCTCGTAGAGCTTCTGCACGATGGCGGTCAGGAAGGCGTCCTCCTTCCCCTCGCAGTAGACCACCTCGGGAAAGCCGGTGCGAAGGCTTCTCTGGTAGTCGGGCTTTGCAAAGCCAAGGTCCTCAAAGGGCTGCTGTTTTAACATCCCCGCGGCCTCGTCGATGCCGAGTGCGCCGGCTTTTACCTGCTCCAGGATCTCCTCGGTGGTCATGATTTGTGCTCCTTCAGGGCCTCGGACACCTCTTCCTTCGAGAGTGTCTCATTCATGCTCCCCGTGCGGTAGCCGGCAAGGTCCATCGTCACGTAGGTAAAGCCGTAGGACTTAAGGGACCGCACGATCTCCTCCCTGTGGGCGAGAAGTGCCGGGAACTGCTCCGGCAGGACCTCGATCCTCGCGAGATCCCCGTGGATGCGCACCCGAAGCTGTGTAAAGCCCAGGGAGAGGAGAAGTTCCTCGCCCCGCTCCACCATGGAGAGCTTTTTCTCAGTGATCCGCTCCCCGTAGACAAAGCGGGAGCCCAGGCAGGCATAGGACTGCTTGCGCCAGGTGGGAAGGCCGAAGTGCTTCGAGAGGAAGCGGATCTCGTCCTTGTGAAGGCCCGCCTCCCGAAGGGGTGAGAGGACGTGGAGCTCCTTGATCGCCACAAGACCCGGGCGGAAATCCCCGAGATCATCCATGTTGGAACCCTCTGCCACGTGGGCAAGGCCCTCCTTTTTGGCGATCTCCTCCATCTGGGTGAAAAGGCTCTTCTTGCAGAGGTAGCACCGGTTTACCGGGTTGTCCCGGTAGCCGGGCACGTCCAGCTCATTGGAGGAAAAGACGAGCTGCCGGATGCCATTTGCCTTGCAGAACTCCTCCGCCTCCTTTGCCTCCCGTCCGGGGAACGTGGCGGAAGCGGCGGTCAGGGCAAGGCATTTGTCCCCGAGCACCTTGTGCGCTGCATAGAGAAGGAGCGTGGAGTCCACGCCCCCCGAGAAGGCGATGGCGAGACTCCCCGCCTCCTGCAGGAGGGAGCAGAGCTTTTCCCACTTGCTGCGGGCAAGGTCCTCGTCCACCTGCTTTACGGCGGCTTCTGCCGCCCCGTTTTGATCTGCCATAGAAGGTTTACTCCCTTAGAAAAAGGCACCCGTCGGGGTGACCACGATGTCGGTTGTCATGTCGGTGGGAAGACAGGGGATGTTCTCCTGCACCTGCTCGGTGTAGCACAGGCCCACGGCCATCTTTTTGCGGAAGGAGGCGAGAAACCGGTCATAATAGCCCCCGCCGTAGCCGATTCGATGGCAGCTCTTGTCAAAGGCAAGGCCCGGCACAAAGACCGCGCACTCCTCCGCCCGGTCCAGGGAGAGGTGAAGCTCGTAGGGGAACTTCTTTGCCGGGTTCGGGTCGGGCTCGGGGATTCCCATGGTGCCCGGGGTAAGGTCCCGCTTGGACTCGATCTCATAGAAGTCCATGGACTTGTCCCGCACGCATGGCACAAAGACCCGCTTTCCGTCCTTGAGCGCGCGCTGGATCAGGGCGTGAGTGTCCACCTCGCTCCCGAAGCTCACGTAGGTCAGGATCCACTTGGCCTGCGCGTAGAAGGGCGTCTGCAGGATCATGTCGGTGAGGGTCTTGTCCTCCTCCGCCCTTGTCTCCTGCGGGATGGCGTCCCGCAGGGCCTTCATCCGCTCCCGAAATGCCTTCTTCTCCTCTGCCACCGCCTTTTCTTCGGCGGTGAGAGGGGCCGGGGAGGGGCTCTCCTGTAACTTTCTGTCCTGTCTCATTTTACAAAACCTCAATCAGAGCTGGCGGATGTAGTCATCCAGCCGAAAGTTCGCATCCCGGCACGCCACAAACAGCGTGCCCACGTTTTTGCCCGTGGCCACATCCCGGATGATGCCCATGCCCCGGGCGGTGGTGCAGATCACCATGTCGCAGCCGGAGGCCGTGGCGATCCTCGCCGCGTGGAGCTTCGTGTCCATGCCGCCGGTCCCCGCAAAGGAGCCGGTGGATTTCTTTCCCATCCGAAGGAAGGTGTCATCCAGGTGCGGCACGCACTCGATGAAGCTCGCGTGGGGGTTCTTCCTGGGATCATCTGTGAACAGCCCCTCCACGTCGGAGAGGAGGATCAGAAGGTCCGCGTGGGTCACCGAGGCCACCATCGCCGAGAGGTTGTCATTGTCGCCCACGATGAACTCGTTGACGGCGACGGAGTCGTTCTCGTTGACGATGGGGATGACACCGAGGCGAAGGAGTTCTTCCATCGTATTCTGGAGGTTTTCCCGGGAGCTTTGATTGGCCACTGTGTTCTTTGTCATCAGCACCTGCGCACAGGTCTGATTGTACTCGGAAAAGAATTTCTGGTAAATCTGGATCAGTCTTGCCTGGCCGACGGCAGCGCAGGCCTGCTTGATGTTCATGCCGATCTCGGCCCGATAGACGTCGGCAGAGAGGCCAAGAGCCTCCCGCCCTGCCGCCGCGGCGCCGGAGGAGACGAGGATCACGTCCTTTCCGGCGTTTTTGAGGTCCGAGAGTTCCCCCGCGAGCCGGTCAATCCTGTGGTAATCGAGCCGCTGGGTCTGACTGTGCAGGAGGGAGGAAGATCCCACCTTGACGACGATACGCTTTTTCTCCGGCAGGTGCTGCCGGTAGGTCTCATTGTCACTGTTGTGTTCCACTGTCATTTCCATTTTTTTCAATATTCTCTATGATTTCTATTTTATCTGCTTCCCAGGCGGGATTGGGGAGAAAACGCGTTACGATCTCTTCTGCCTGCCGCATCCCGTCCAGAGCGGCGGACATGATGCCGCCTGCAAACCCGGCGCCCTCTCCTGTAGGGTAGAGGCCGGAAAGGCCGGTGCTCTCCCCGGTTTCGGTCCTTGGAAGGCGGACCGGAGAGGATGTCCGCGACTCGATGCCGGCCACAAAGCACTCCTTCCCGGCAAAGCCCGGGATTACCCTGTCAAAGTGTGCCATGCCGGCGATGAGATCTTTGGCAAGAGGCTTTGGAAGAAGGCTGGATAGGTCTGCGATACGGCTTTTTCCGCGGATGCAGAGAGCCTCGCTGTCCTCTTCTTTACCCAGGTCATCCGGCGCTTTTCCTGTCTCGACACCCGCCGCATAGTCCGGATACCACTCGATGGGGACGGCACCTTTTCCCAGAGCAAAGGCTCGCTCCTCGAGCCTTTCCTGGAAGGTGAGCCCGTCCAGGACGTCGCTTCCCCCGAACTCATCGGGACCTACAGTCACGACGATCGCGCTGTTTGCCCGGGCGGCATCTCTTGCAAAGTCACTCATTCCGTTGACGCAGAGGCGTTCCTCCTCACTGGAGGCGTTGACGATGTACCCGCCGGGGCACATGCAGAAGCTGTAGACGCCGCGGCCGGAGGGTCCCTTTGCGGTCAGCTTGTAGCTGACCGGTGCAAGGCGGAGCCGTGAGAGTTCCTCGGGATCCGAGATGCCGTACTGGTTCTGGTTGATCATCGCCTGCGGGTGGGACACCCGAAGGCCCACGGCAAAGTTCTTCTGCTCCATCGGGATGCCCGCCCGGTAGAGGCTTCGCACCAGGTCCCGGGCGCTGTGGCCGGGGGCGAGGATCAAGGCCTCACAGGGAAGAATGAGGTTCTCGTCCCTGTTCTCATCATAGATCGCAGCGCCCGTGAGGGCACCGTCTTTTTCCGAGAGTCCGATGACTCTTGTCTCAAAGAGCACGGTCCCACCAAGGGAGAGGATCTCCTCCCGGATGTTTTTCACGCAGGTGCGCAGCACATCCGTTCCGATGTGAGGGAGCGCCTCATAGCCAATGGAGGGGTCTGCACCGGCCTGGATGAAGGTGTTCAGGATAAATTCGGTGCGGCCTGCCCGGTCCTTTGCGTTGGTGGTGAGTTTTCCATCCGAGTAGGTGCCGGCACCGCCCTCTCCGAACTGGATGTTGGAGTCGGGGGAGAGTTTCCCGTCTTTCCAGAAGTGCTCCACATCCTTCGTCCGCTCTTCTACTCGCTTTCCCCGCTCGACAAGGATCGGGCAAAGGCCCGCTCTGGCTAGGACGAGAGCTGCAAAGAGGCCTGCGGGGCCTGCACCCACCACCACCGGGCGGTGGGAAAGGACCTTTGCGTCCGGGCACTTTTCCGGAAGGGCCCAGACGGCCTCCTTTTTGTAGACGATGTCGCGGTTTTTGAGGCGCTTTGCCAGTTTCTCCTCTGCCGCCTCTCCCGCAGCGAGCGTAACGTCCACCCGGTAGGTGTCGTACAGGAGCGGCTTTTTGCGCGCGTCCACCGCGTGGCGGCTGATGGTATAGGTAAAGTCTCCCGGCTTTGCGCGCAGCGCCCGGGCAATCATCCCGGCAAGGGGCTTTGTCCCGCTGCCGCAGGGGAGCTTGAGCTGGCTGATCTGGAGCATGGTTATCGTGTCACTTTCTTAAAAATTGCGCCGCGGCCCTGCCCGCCCGAAGTCCCGAGGAGAAGGCAAAGGTCAGGTTGTAGCCGCCGCAGATGCCGTCAAGGTCCAAAATCTCTCCGGCAAAAAAGAGGCCTGGGATGCGTTTTGAGGCAAGGGTT
>JBJEYC010000351.1:0-1464 GCA_051886435.1 Lachnospiraceae bacterium | reverse complement strand
AGAAGCGCCTCCGGGGAGAGCTTCTCTCCTGGCAAAAAGCAGACCGACGCCTCCACCTTTTTGCCTGCCGCAAGGGCCCGCCCTGCAGCGTGGGAGAGCTGAAAGAAGGGGATCCCGGAGAGAGCCCCTTCCGTGAACTGGATCTCCCCTTCACTCTTTCGGATCAGTTTCCCGTCCGCGTACAGGGCGCAGGCGCCGTTTGCCCGAACGCCCGCAAGGACCTTCATGCCGGGAGCAGAGGTGGCAAGATAGGTCAGGGCAGGGAAAAGGGGGATGATCCTGTGGCCGAGGGAGGCAGCAAGTTTTGCCCCGTCCCCTTCATCTCCAAAGGACCTGCTCACGAGCCCGCCGCAGGAAAGAAGAAGACAGGTGGCGTGAATCTCCAGGGATTCTCCCCCCTTCTGTTCCTCCTTTGCGCGAAGAAGAAACGTTCTCCCATCCCGCTGGATGCCGGTGACCCGGCTGCCTGTCAGGATCTTTGCCCCAAGATCCTCCGCCCGATGCACGAGGGGCAGAGCGATGGAGGAAGCCTGGTTGGTCTTTGGGTAGACGTAGCCGTCCCGGTCATAGAGGCGGACCCCAAGGTCCTCCACAAACGCGCAGACCTCTCTGTCGCCGATGCCGCCAAGGTAGGAAAAGGGATCCTCTGCCGAGTCGGAGAAATAATCTTCCGGCGCCTGATGGAGATTGGTCAGGTTGCAGCGGCCGTTCCCCGTGGCGTAGATCTTGTTCCCTGCCCGTTGCATCCGATCCAGTAAGAGGACCCCGCAGTCGGGATCCGCCTCCTTTGCGGCGATGGCAGCACAAAGGCCCGCCGGCCCCGCTCCCACGATGGCAAGTTGGGTCTTCATCGTTCTCATTCCCGGTACACCCCCAAAAGCTTTGCGAAGAGGATCACGTACTTTCCGCCGGGAATCAGGGTGACATTCAGAAGATCTGCCGCCTGGAACAGGATCGAGAACAGCAGGTACAGCACGAGGTAGACGATGGCAAGCAGGATCACGCCGCCCACCGGGATGATCTCGTAGGTCATAAAGTCATTCAAAAGCTCCACCGGGATCAGGGCCACCACGGAGGCAAGGAGAATAAGGGCCATGTCCTGGAAGAAGGACAGGTCTGTCCCCGCAAGGAGCTCTCTTCTTCCCAGAATCAGTGCCGAGAGGTCAAAAAACAGAAGGAAGAAGAACAGGGCAAGGCCCATGGCCTCGATGGGATACGGCAGGGATCGCTCCAGGATGACAAAGGCGATGGTCTGCCCCACCCCGCCAAGGAGCGCCGCACACAGCAGTATTCCCTGGTATCCCGTCACGGCCAGAAGTAAGATGAAAAACAGGGCAAGTGCCAGCAAAAACGCGCTCCCCGCGGAGAGCTTGAGCGTCAGTACGGCGCCGTCCTTTGCCGACTGGCCAAAGCCCTGGTGGCAGATCTGGATGATGGGTTTTGCCGCGCCGAAGAGAAAGCAGC
>JBJEYC010000350.1:0-1640 GCA_051886435.1 Lachnospiraceae bacterium | reverse complement strand
ACCATGGTCTCGGTGATCTCCGCGCAGATGCACCCCGCCGGGATCCGGTACTTTGTGCAGGCCTCCTCCAGCCGCGCAAGGGGCGAGATCAGATCAAAGTCAAGGCGCGAGAGGTTCAGGGAGATCGGAAAGAGCTCCTCCCCGCTTTCCTGCCGCTCCGACTGAAATCTGGCCACCTTGTCAATCATGTAGGTGTCGAGCTGGCCGATGAGGCGCGCCTTTTCCAGGGTCGGCACAAAGACCGCGGGCGAGAGAATGCCCTTCTCCGGGTCCTCCCAGCGGGAGAGCGCTTCCAGAGCGCAGACCTTTCCTGTGGCGGTGCGGACAATGGGCTGGTAGTAGACCTTCAGATATCCCTGCCGCATGGCCTCCTCGAAGTGGCCCAGCACGTACTGGCGCAGTTCCAGCTGCTCCTGCATCTCCTCCCGAAAGACCGCATAGTTCTGCACCCTGTCGTTCTTGACGCTGTCGCAGGCAATCTTTGCCATGTCGAAGGAGTGGCGAAGTACCTCCGTGGAAACCGGCTTGTCAAAGATAACAAGGCCCGCCTTCATGGCGTAGCCGCCCTCTCCCAGCATCCGGTTGACGCTCCGGCACACCGCATCGGTTTTCTCGCGGATGTCATCCCGGGGAAGCAGGGCGTAGAACGTGTCCGCATTGGGATGGCCGAAGTACCCATCCGGAAAGATCTCCCGCATGGTCTTTGCGGCGGCCGAGAGGATCCGGTCCCCCTCGTCCATGCCATTCTCCCGGTTAAAGCCCCGGAAGTTGGCGATGTTAAAGCAGGCAGGGCACCATCTCGCAAAGGATCCGTTCTTGGCATTGCCCCTTGCCATCACAAGTGCGCCCTGGAAGAAATCCCTTGCGCCGGGGAAGCCTGTGATGCGGTCCGAGTCATCGCCCGGCCGCTCCATCTGGGTGGTCACGACCTGCATGCAGTAGCAGGGAACGCCCTCTGCCTCCACGAGGGTGATGATGGCATCCGCCTCCCGAAAGTGTAGGTCTCTCGTTCGGAAACTGTAGTGGAGCGTGAAGTAGTCGGTGCGCTCCCCGCAGGTTCTGGCAAGGGTGAGCCCCTGCGTGGTCGTCATGCCGGAGAAGCTGCCTCCCGTCAGGTCACAAAACTCTTCTTCGGAGCTGCAGTTGTAGAGATGGAGCATGCTCCGATTGGCAAACAGAATCTGCTCCTTGTTTCGGGTGACGAGGCAGATGCCCAGCGTCAGGGCATCATAGTATCGGTGCAGTTCACTGCGGTTCTCCATCTTAACCAGCTCCCCGGCGCTTCTCTCACAGCGCCCCTGTTTTTTATCTTTCCGAAAATTTGATATAACATTTCGTGTCGTTTCTGTCAACGAGGTGTTTTCGTGATTTTCGGGGTCAAAACCGCAGGATTTCATATGCCGGTTTTGGCCTGAAAGTCAGGGATTTCAGAACTTTCTTTGCGTTTATTCTCCTGCGGGTTTTTTCGTGGCATGGTTCGCCCTTCTGCCACGCGAAAAAGCAGCCCACGCGCAGTGGACTGCTTTCGGAAAAGGAAGGGTTTTATGTTTTCAGGCAGAGGGATTGCCTGGGAACACCATAGGAATTACTCGACGTCCTGAAGGGCTGCAAAGTCCTCCTCGCCGGTGCGGATCTTGACG
>JBJEYC010000349.1:0-35931 GCA_051886435.1 Lachnospiraceae bacterium | reverse complement strand
GCACATCGATTGCCATGAGGCCAAAGTCCGCCTTCACGATCTCCACCGGATTTCCATCCACGGTGGCGGTCCAGCCCGCATCGTAGGGGACGGAGAAAAAGAGAAGGTTCTCCTTCTCGAGGTCTGCCGTTGCCGAGAACCCGTCGTTGTCATAGGAGAAGGTGGAGCAGGCCGTGGCTTTTCGGTCCGCACAGTTCTGGTAGAAGGCCTCGTCCGAGGTGTCCGCGGACTGGTAGTCCGTATCCCGGGTAAGAAGTCCCCCGTACTTTTCCGCCACCTCATCGGAGAGGATGAGGTCTTTCACAAGGAGCCGGTCGGAGAGACGCCGGTCGTTCACGACGCTCGAATAGTCGCTCTCTGTCACGTAGCTGTCAAAGGTAAAGCCCATCGGGATGTAGCAGCTGTTCTCGTAGACCATGTAGCCGTTGTCGGTCTCGTATTTCTGCACGTACCCGAGGATGCCGCCCTGGTCTGCGTAGGTCTCGTCCTGGTGGATCAGGACGTTCTCGAGATAATACCGGGCGGAGAGCAGAGCTCTGGCGCCGGGATGGGTGAAGTTCATCTTGGAGTCCACCGTGCGGGAGCGCCCGATCCCCTCGTAGAAGTCTACGATGGAGGACTCCACGGTGCTCTGGAAGCAGTGGATCGTGGGGTATCCCCAGACCATCTCGTAGTTGGTGGATGTGCCATCCACCTCGATGCGGTAGAACTGGTCCGCCACCTCATCGGTGTCCGGCAGGTTGGGAACACCGTCCAAAAGCTGCTGCTTCCACTTGACGCCGCCGGTGCGGGCGATCAGGGAATTGCCGCTCCAGAGAACCGACATCGTGCAGGCAAGGCAGGAGAGGATGACGGCAATGAACATCTGCCAGGTAATCAGGCCGTGCTTTCCCGGATGAAAGGCCCTGGGCGCAAGGACGGTCCGTTCGGGTTCTTCCCCGGCGACGGGAACTCTTGCAAAGCCCGCGGGCGCAAAGAGAAAAACACCGAGGACAGCGAGGGTACCCACGGTCGCCACCGCCTCCGCGATGAACAGGTTCGGGTACTGTACCATCGAAAACCACTGGATCGTGCCGTCCTCGCCCTTTGTGGGAAGCAGGGTGCACAGGATCAGCACCGCATCGGCGATAAGGCACACGAAGAAGCCGCGCCGCAGGGAGGGGATCTTTGCATCCTCCAGTTCCCGCACGGTCATCATGACCATCATCAGCACCGGCAGGAAGAACCATCTGGCGTAGTACTCGGAGTTGAACATCGCAAAGACCGCGTTCAAAACCGGCACCATGGCAAAGATGCCAAGAACCGTGAGGAGTCTTGTCTGCTTCGTCTTTTTGTGGTCCATGAAGTAGGCGATGACACCGCTTAAGGCAAACATCGGAAGGTAGGCGGAGAGGGAGCTGTTTTTCACCGCGTCGCTGGTAAAGAGGGTTCCCCGGCCGATGATATCCGGCACGAAGAAGAGGCTCTTTAAGATCGCAAGATACGTGGTGGGCTCCGCGTACCGCAGAAGATCCCAGCCGGAGAGCATGTCCGCGATCCGGGAGCTCCCGGAGAGGACATCCACCACCTGGATCAGGTAGAAGGAGACAAGGAGGAGTCCTAACACGCCGAACAGCAGAAGGTGCAGCACCTCCTTCCCGATCTGTTTTGCGGTCAGCCCGGACTCCGGTACCAGGCAGAAGAAGTACCAGAGGATGAGGAAGATGACCTGCTCATAGAAAAAGAAGTAGTTGATGCAGCCGACGAGGGCCGTCATTCCCACAAAAAAGAGCCGGTCCCGCACAAAGTCCGGGCGGGTCTTCCTGCGCTCTCCCAGCACAAACCGCTCCAGGGAGAGGAGATAGAGCGGAAAGAAGCACATGGCGTCGTGAAAGTGCTGGAACACGATGTTGACCGAGAAGATCCCGGAGAAGGCATACAAAAAGGCCCCCAGGAGAGCCCCCCGCTCGGTGCGCACGTGGTGGCGCAGATAGGCGTAGGTGCCGGTCACACAGGTCCCGTACTTGAGCATCATCAGTCCCGGCATGATGTAGGGAACCCACTTCTCCGGAAACAGGCAGGAGAGCCAGAAGAAGGGGCTGCCGAAGAGATAGAACGCAAAGGAGCCCGCCATCGGCGAGCCCAGGTCCACCTTGAAGCTCCAGAAGAAGTTCCCGGAGCGCACCGCCCGGTGGGCCAGGATGTAGAAGGGAACCTGCTGGACGTTGTAGTCGCCGTAATAGAAAAAGATGCCGCCGTGATAAATCAAAAAGGGGAGCACCGCGAGAAAATACAGCAGTGCTCCGCCGAGAAATACCTGATAATAGGGAAACCGTTTTTCCCGGGGGTCCCTTTGGATGGAACGCGCGCTGTTCATCTGCTTTCCTTCTCCCCGGTATCTCCGGATTCGATGCGGCCCAGTACCATGTCGTAGCCGTCGTTTCCGTAGTTCAGTGAGCGGTTGACCCGCGAGATCGTCGCCGTAGAGGCGCCGGTCTTCTCTGCGATGTGCAGATAGGTCTCCCCACTGCGCAGCATGGTTGCCACTTCAAAGCGCTGGGAGAGGGAGAGGATCTCATTGACCGTGCAAAGGTCCTCAAAAAACGCGTAGCACTCCTCCCGGTTCTGCAGGGCCAGAATTCCATCAAAGAGATGGTCGACGGCCTCTGTCTGGATTTTTTTATTCATAAAAGCTAACCTCCCGCAATAACCTGATTCAGGTTCGAAGAAACCTCAAAGAGGGCTTTGCCCAGCAGGTCTCAACGATACTGTGAAATTTTAACATATTAAAGCTGTGAAGTAAAGGAGACAACAGAATGCCCAAACAAAGGGAGGCGGTGTGCCGATTTTTGGTCTGTTTTTGACCGGCCTTTTCCTTGCCAAAGGAAAATGGGTATGTTAGCATATCCGCTGTGAGCGCACAAATGTCCGCCGGGGAGAGACGGGAAGGGAATTCATGGCAGCAGAGTACTATGTAATCCGAAAAGAGGCGGTGCCGCCGGTACTGCTTCGCGTCGTCGAGGCGAACCGGCTCCTCGCGAGCGGCAGGGCCAAGACCGTTGCCGAGGCGACAGAGGCGGTGGGCATCTCCCGGAGTTCGTTCTACAAGTTCAAAGACGACATCGAGGAGTTCCACGCCGGGGCAGCAGGAACCACCCTGACCCTGACGCTGGAGGTGGATGACCGGACGGGAGTCCTATCGGACATCCTGAAGGTGATTGCGCAGGTGCACGCCAACATCCTGACGATCCACCAGTCGATTCCGATGAACGGCGTCGCAACCGTGTCCATCAGTATTCAGATCCTGGAGGACACGGATCACTATCAGGAGATCCTCTCCCGGCTTGAGGCCACGGAGGGTGTCCATAAAATCAGAGTGACAGGAAGGCAGGGAATGTGATGATTGAGACAGCAATATTGGGATTCGGCACAGTGGGAAGCGGCGTCGCCGAGGTGATCGACAAAAACCAGAAGCAGATCCTTAGGGACGTCCCCGAGGGCATCCACGTGAAGTACATCCTGGATCTTCGGGATTTCCCGGACTCTCCTTACGCGGACCGGGTGGTTCACGACATCAGCGTGATCGTCAACGATCCGGAAGTGAAGATCGTCTGCGAGACGATGGGAGGCAAGAATCCGGCATTTGCTTTCTCCAAGGCCTGCCTGGAGGCGGGAAAGAGCGTGGTCACTTCCAACAAGGAACTGGTGGACGCCCTCGGCGGCGAGCTCTTTGTGACCGCAAAACAGCACAATGTCAGCTATCTCTTTGAGGCTTCCGTGGGCGGCGGCATCCCGATCCTGCGGCCCCTGCGCACCTCCTTTTCCCAGGAGTTCATCACGGACATCCAGGGCATCTTAAACGGCACCACCAACTACATCCTGACGAAGATGGAGCGGGACAACCTGGATTTTGCAACTGCTTTAAAGCAGGCCCAGGACAACGGCTTCGCGGAGCGCAACCCCGAGGCAGATATTGAGGGGTATGATCCCTGCCGCAAGATCGCGATCCTCGCTTCTCTTGTGACCGGCGGCAACGTCAAATTCAGCCAGGTGCCCTGCGAGGGCATCTCCAAGCTCGACCGCAAGGATCTCTCCTATGCAAGAGCCATCGGAAGAGCGGTGAAGCTCCTGGGCGTGTGCGAGCACAGCATGGAGACCGATGAGGTCTATGTGCGGACCGCACCGTATCTCGTTGCCAAGGATCATCCGCTGTATGCGGTGAGCGATGTCTTCAACGGCATCCTGGTCCGCGGAAACATGGTCGGGGATCTGATGTTCTACGGCTCCGGCGCCGGTAAGCTTCCGACAGCCTCCGCCGTGGTCTCCGATGTGGTGGAGTGCGCGAAGAACCTTGGCACCACGATCAATATTGGCCTCACCAATCAGGACGCAAAGCTCGCCGATCCCGGCGCGAAGAAGGAGCAGTTCTTCGTCCGCGCAGGGCGCGAGGCAAAGGAGACGGCAGAGTCGCTCTTTGGCAGTGTGACCCCGGTATTCCTTGCCGACGCAGCTGACGAGTTCGCCTTTGTGACGCCGGTCCTGACGGATGCGGAGTTTGACGCGAAGAAGGAACAGATCCCGGGCTATCAGAAGGCGATCCGCCTCATGGGCTGAGAAGATTTGATTTGATAGGAATTGGGTGCGGAAAGCGGAAGCCCCGCTTTCCGCATTTTATAGGCCGGCGATGCGCAATCTAAAATCTAAAATATGAAGAGATGCGGATTACAGGAACCGGTGAAGATGCAGGAGGAACAGAGTAATCATGGTGAAGGTAGTCAAGTTCGGCGGGTCCTCCCTGGCCGATGCAGCACAGTTTCAGAAGGTCGGTGACATCATCCGCGCCGACGAGGCGCGGTGTTTCGTGATCCCCTCCGCACCGGGAAAGCGCTTTTCGGGCGACACGAAGGTCACGGACCTTCTGTACCGCTGCTACCATCTGGCGAAGGATGGAAAGGACTTCTCCGATCCCTTCACAGAGATCAAGAGCCGCTACCGCGAGATCATTGACGGCCTGCAGCTCTCTGTCTCCCTGGACGAGGAGTTCGACAAGATCGAGAAGAGCTTAAAGACCGATCCCCGGGAGGACTACATCGCTTCCCGCGGCGAGAACCTGAACGGCCATCTGATGGCTGCCTACCTCGGCTTTGACTTCGTGGATCCCTTTGACGTGATCTTCTTCAATGAGGAGGGCACGCTGGACGAGGAGAAGACGAAGTACTGCATGTCCATCATGCTCTCGGAGCATCCGAAGGCCGTGATCCCCGGCTTCTACGGTCAGGGCGCGGACGGCAGGGTCAAGACCTTCTCCCGCGGCGGCTCTGACATCACGGGCTCCATCGTGGCGGGCGCGGTGCACGCCGATGTCTACGAGAACTGGACCGATGTTTCCGGATGTCTTGCGGCGGACCCCAGAGTGGTGCCGAACCCGGTGCCGGTCAAGGTCATCACCTACAAGGAGCTGCGTGAGCTCTCCTACATGGGTGCCTCGGTCCTGCATGAGGACGCGATCTTCCCGGTGCGCAAGGAGGGCATTCCGATCAACATCCGCAACACCAACAAGCCCGAGGATGAGGGCACCTGGATCGTGGAGAGCACCTGCCAGAAGACCGGGTACACCATCACCGGCATCGCCGGCAAGAAGGATTTCTGTGCGGTGCTGATCTCCAAGGACATGATGAACTCGGAGGTGGGCTTCTGCCGCAAGGTCCTGCAGGCCTTTGAGGAGAACGGCATCTCCATCGAGCATATGCCCTCCGGTATCGACACCATGACCGTGGTGGTCCACGAGAGCGAGTTCATGGACAAGGAGCAGCGGGTTGTCTCCGCAATCCACCGCCTGGCAGAGCCCGACTCCATTGAGATCGAGGCGGACCTTTCGCTGATCGCCGTGGTGGGCCGCGGCATGAAGAGTCAGCGCGGTACCGCGGGCCGCATCTTTGCCGCCCTCGCCCATGCCCATGTGAACGTGCGCATGATCGATCAGGGTTCCTCCGAGCTCAACATCATCATCGGCGTCGAGAACAAGGACTTCGAGAAGGCCATCCAGGCCATCTACGACATCTTTGTGGTCACCCAGATCTGAATTCTGATGCACTGCCGCTTCACCCCCTCGGGGGCGGGGCGGTTTTTTTATATGAATTTTTCATGAAATCGACGCAGGCCCGATGTCCCGGGGGCGCCATTTTCCCGGCAATCGACTATAATGGGAAAAAATGTTTTGGTACGGGAAAGGGGAATGCGATGGCAATGCGCGATGAGGTCCGCCGGGAGCGGGCCAAGCTCAAGGGAAAAGGGGTGAAGGCCCATCTGGCCTACTTCTGGGATTATTACCGGCTTCCCACCTTTCTGATCGCCATTGGAGCGGCGCTGGTGATCGGGCTGATCGTGACGCAGGTCACGGCGAAGGAGACTGCCTTTGACGCGGTCCTGATCAACGCCGATTCCACGGTGGACACGACGACAGCGGTCAATGCCGCCGGACAGACCTTTGCGGACTATGCGGGCATCGACACGGACAAGTACGACTGGATGATCGACAACTCCCAGTCCCTCTCCCAGGACCGGATGTCCAGCCAGTACGACTACGCGACGATCATGAAGCTGGCGGCCCAGATGGCAGCCAAGCAGATCGACGTGCTGGTTGCCAATCCCTCCAACTTCAGCTACTACGCCTTAAACAGCTCCTTTCTGGACCTTCGGGAGGTATGTTCCGAGGACCAGCTCAAGGAGTGGGAGGACGCGGGACTTCTCTGGTACGTGGACGGAAAGGAGATCGAAGCCCTCGAGGAAGAGGATGACACCGCCACCGAGGCAGCGACGGAGTCGGACACAGAGGATTCGATGACGACGCCGGAGGAGACCGAAGAGGCCATGCAGCAGGCGGCGGAAGCCGAGTACGTCGGAAACTACACCATGCCGGATCCGGATACCATGGAGGATCCGATTCCGGTGGGCGTTGTGGTGACGAATGCGCCTTATATCGAGAACAACAATTATTATGGTAAGACCACGGCGATTGCGGGTGTTGTGGTCAACACCGAGCACAAGGATCTGGCCGCCGCATTTCTGACCTATCTTTTTGACGAGGGAAAATGAAAACAAAGGCAGCAGCATGGATTGGTGGGGCGCTGACGGCTCTGGCACTTGTTTTGGCAGGACCCATTCGGGGACAGGCGGCGGAACCAAAGACCGCGCTTCCCAATGGGATCTCCTATGCGGCCTGTGATCAGGTCCTTGCGGCAGCAAGCCAGACAAGGGACGAGCAGATTCTCGGCGTTCCACTCGGGGTACTGCCGGATGCGGCAAGGAGTGCTCTTGACAGTGCCACGGCTTCTCTCAAAGCCCAGGGAATACAGTACTCCTACTGCGTGCTGAACCTGGACACCGGGCGGCTGATGACCGAGAACACGATACAGCGCTTCTACAGCGCAAGCTGCACGAAGGCGCCCTATATCGTCAGTCTGTTGGAGAGCGGATACCGGCCGACCAACGACATGTTCCTGGCGGGGCACAACTCCGACAACGACGCCTACGTGCGCCTTTGGAACGTGTTTGGAAACGGCAGCTATCAGACTTTCTGCAGTGAGGCAGGGGTCCGGACGGGGATCGCCGCAGTCCGCTACACAAATATGACATCTCTGGAGCTTTTGCGGCTCTGGTACCACATCACACCCTTCCTGCTGGAAGACGCAGAGGCAAACGAGTTTGCGCGGGAGACCTTCTCGGACAGCGCCTGCTCTGCCGTGAACGACATCTTTGCCGGTGCCGTCACGGTCTACAGCAAGGCGGGCTGGATTTCGGACGGAAGCCTTCGGGTGTACAACTCTGCAGGCCTTGTGATGGACGGGAATCATCCCTGCCTGATCTGCCTGATGACTGCCTGCGACGGGAAGGAAGAGGAAGCGCTGGACCTTGCGCGCGCCCTCTATGCGGTGCATGAGGGGATGGAATAGACAGGAAAATTCATCATGAAAGACAAACCAGAAAAAGAAAAGAAACGGTTCTCCTGGACCTATCTGATCCCGATTGCCGCCGCCATCGTCATTGCGGTCAACGCAGTGCTTCTGGTGCGGGGAATCTGGGAGAGAAAGCAGGCGGATGCGGATTACGAGACGCTTGTTGCGGACACCGTGACCTTCCCCGCAGAGGATGCCGGGGAGGAACAGACCCTGGCGGACACGGAAGAGGAGGACGAGGAGGCGGACACCGCTTCTTCTGCACAGGAGGAGATCACCTATCCTGCGCTCTCCATCGACCATGCCGCCCTGAAGAAGATCAATTCGGACTATGTCTTCTTTCTCTACATTCCGGTTTTGGACTGCGCGTACCCGGTGGTCCACAGCAGCGACAACACCGAATACCTGACGACGGACTTTTCGGGGAACCACAGTGTGGACGGCTCGATCTTTCTTGACTGCTACACCAGTGAAGATCTTTCGGACGGCAACAGTTTTATCCTCGGCCACAACATGCGCTCCGGATCGATGTTCGGATGCCTGCGCCGCTTTTACCAGGAGGAGGGGCTTTGCGACAAGGACCCCTACTTCTATCTCTACACGGACGGGGAAGTCCGCAAGTACCGGATCTTCGGCTATGCGCAGGTGAAGGACGACGATCCCCTCTATGACACCGCGACCGATTATGAGAGCGATGCGGGATACGATGCCTTTATCGACCGGGTGCGGGGGATGTCAATCTACGATGTGGACGCTTCCGGCGTGGACTTTTCGCAGCGGCCGAAGGTCGTGACGCTCTCCACCTGTTATGGAAACGGCGCAACCCGTTTTGTTGTTTTTGGCGCTCTGGTGGGTACCGCCAAAACCTGAACAGAGGGCGGCGCCTTGCCAAATCCGCGCGCGTGTAATAAACTATCGTCAAGCTTTTTAGGAGGGAATATACCTTGATGGATGAAGGTGTCATTGAAGTAGTGGTAAGCAACCGGCCCAGCGGAGCGATGAAGTTCCTGCGGGTTCTTTTTATTATCCTGGCGGTGATTTCCCTGTTCATGAGCGCATCAAGTCTGGTATTTCTCGCCTTCCTTCTGGGCTTTGGCCTGGCTGCCTGGTATGTTTCCGGGCGGGTTCAGATCGACTATGAGTACTCCCTGGTGGACCGTGAGCTTCGGGTGGCGCGGATCGCCAACAAGGAAAAGAGAAAACACCTGGGCACCTACGATCTGGACAAGATGGAGATCCTCGCCCCGGCGAACTCCTACCATCTGGATGACTACAAAAACCGCACCATCGAACACGACCTGGACTACAGCGACCACGAGAAGGGCCAGGATCACCCCGCGGGCCGCTACTACCTGTACCTGGAGGGCAGCACCCGGATTGCCCTGACACTGCAGGGAGATGAGGCGAAGAAACTTTTGGACAGTGTCCGGCAGTTCGCGCCGAGAAAGGTATTCTTCGACTGACGGGAGGCAGATTTCTGCCGCCTGGTGATGACAACAAAGCCATCGGGGCACCCTGTGTGCCCCGGTGGCTTGGTATGATACACGCAGCTTAGGTTTTGGAAGGAGAAAGGAATGGCAACCATTATCGGAGACAGCATTACATTTGACGATGTCCTGCTGGTACCTGCCTATTCGAACGTTGTGCCGAATCAGGTGGATGTATCGACGAACCTGACAAAGAAGATCCGGCTCAACATCCCCATGATGAGCGCAGGCATGGATACCGTGACCGAGGAGCGCATGGCCATCGCCATGGCGCGGCAGGGTGGAATCGGCATCATCCACAAGAACATGTCCATCCAGGAGCAGGCAGAGCAGGTCGACCGGGTCAAGCGCTCAGAGAACGGCGTCATCACCGATCCCTTCTTCCTCTCCCCGGATCACACCCTGGCGGATGCAGAGGATCTGATGCGCAAGTTCCGGATCTCCGGTGTCCCGATCACCGTGGGCAAGAAGCTCGTCGGTATCATCACCAACCGGGATCTCAAGTTTGAGACCGACTACACCCGCAAGATCTCCGAGGTCATGACCTCCGAGAACCTGGTGACCGCCAAGGCGGGCACCACCCTGGAGGAGGCCAAGAAAATCCTCGCAAAGTCCAAGAAGGAGAAGCTCCCGATCGTCGATGACGACTACAATCTGGTCGGCCTGATCACGATCAAGGATATCGAGAAGACCATCAAGTATCCCCTGGCAGCAAAGGACTCCCAGGGCAGACTCCTCTGCGGCGCAGCTGTCGGCATCACCGCCAACTGCCTGGACCGCGTGAAGGAGCTCGTGGATGCCAAGGTTGATGTGGTTGTGCTGGATTCCTCCCACGGCCACAGCCAGAACGTCCTCAACTGCCTGTCCATGATCAAGGAGCACTTCCCGGATCTGGACGTGATCGCCGGCAATGTCGCTACCGGTGAGGGCACAAAGGCTCTGATCGAGGCAGGCGCGGATGCGGTCAAGGTCGGTATCGGACCCGGCTCCATCTGCACGACCCGTGTGGTCACGGGCTGCGGCGTGCCGCAGATCACGGCCATCATGAATTCCTTCGAAGTGGCAAAGAAGTATGGCATCCCGATCATCGCCGATGGCGGTATCAAGTACTCCGGAGATATGACCAAGGCTCTGGCAGCAGGCGGCAACGTCTGCATGATGGGTTCCATGTTCGCAGGCTGCGAGGAGAGCCCGGGAGAGGTCGAACTCTTCCAGGGAAGAAAGTACAAGGTCTACCGTGGCATGGGCTCCATCGCCGCGATGGAGAACGGCTCCAAGGATCGGTATTTCCAGGAGAACGCAAAGAAGCTGGTTCCCGAGGGCGTCGAGGGACGTGTTGCCTACAAGGGAAGCGTTGAGGACACCGTGTTCCAGCTGCTCGGCGGCATCCGCTCCGGCATGGGCCTGACCGGTTCCCACAACATCAAGGAGCTCCAGGAGAACGGAAGATTCATCAAGATCACTTCCGCATCTCTGCGCGAGAACCATCCGCACGACATTCAGATCACCAAGGAGGCGCCGAACTACTCGGCCTCCGAGAGCTGATCACATCATCACGCAGCAGCCAGGCGCGGAGCACCCGGATCGGTGCTCCGCGTTTTCCACCATTCACAAAATCGAAAGAAAGAGACAGGACGAGAGAGCATGAGCAGTGTAAGAATCCCCACAGTGGAGGAGTGCCTGAACGGAGAGACCAAGAACTTTATCGAGGAGGCCATCGACAAGGACCTTCAGGAGGGCGTGTACGACCATGTGCACACGAGGTTCCCTCCGGAGCCCAACGGATATCTGCACATCGGCCACGCCAAGAGCATCCTGCTGAACTACGGGATCGCAAAGGAGTACGGCGGCCAGTTCAACCTGCGCTTTGATGACACGAACCCCTCCAAGGAGAAGTCCGAATTCGTCGATGCCATCATCGAGAACGTGAAGTGGCTGGGCGCGGACTTTGGCGGCAAGATCTACTACGCTTCCGATTACTTTGAGCAGATGTACGAGATCGCCGTGAAGATCATCAAGAAGGGCGATGCCTATGTCTCCGATCTGACCGCTGACGAGATCCGGGAGTACCGCGGCACCCTGACGGAGCCCGGCAAGGAGGATCCCGGCAGAAAGCGCAGCATCGAGGAGAACCTGGACCTGTTCGAGCGGATGAAGAACGGCGAGTTCAAAGATGGCGAGAAGACCCTGCGGGCCAGAATCGACATGACCTCCTCCAACATCAACATGCGCGATCCGATCCTCTACCGTGTGGCACATCTGTCCCACGAGCACACCGGGGACAAGTGGTGCATCTACCCGATGTACGACTTTGCCCACCCCATCGAGGACGGCATTGAGGGCATCACCCACAGCCTCTGCACCTTGGAGTTTGAGGATCACAGACCGCTCTACGACTGGGTCGTCCGCGAGGCAGAGTTTGCGGTGCCGCCGCGCCAGATCGAGTTCGCAAAGCTCTATCTCAACAACGTGGTTACCGGCAAGCGCTATATCAAGAAGCTCGTGGAGCAGCACATCGTGGACGGCTGGGATGATCCGAGACTGGTCTCGATCTCCGGCCTGCGCAGAAGAGGTTTCACGCCCTCGTCCATCAAGGCCTTTGTCAACATGGCCGGCGTGTCCAAGAGCCAGTCGGTCAACGAGTACGCCGCTCTGGAGTACTGCATCCGTGAGGACTTAAAGCCCACGGCACCCCGGATGATGGCGGTGCTCGACCCCGTCAAGCTCGTCATCGACAACTACCCGGAGGGAAAGACCGAGGAGCTCGAGGCGCCCAACAACCTCGAGAACGAAGCCCTCGGTTCCCGCAAGGTCACCTTCTCCCGGGAGCTCTACGTGGAGCGGGATGACTTCATGGAGAATCCGCCGAAGAAGTACTACCGGCTGTTCCCCGGAAATGAGGTCCGCCTGATGTATGCTTACTTCGTGAAATGCACGTCCTTTGAGAAGGACGAGACCGGCAAGGTCACGGTGATCCACTGCACTTATGATCCGGAGACCAAGTCCGGCTCCGGCTTTACCGGGCGCAAGGTCAAGGGCACGATCCACTGGGTCAATGCCGCGGACGCGGTCCCGCTCAAGGCTCGTCTCTATGAGAACATCATTGATGAGGAGAAGGGTGTCTACAATGAGGACGGCTCCCTGAACCTCAACCCCCACAGCGAGACCGATGTGACCGCGCTGTGCGAGCCCGCCCTTGCAAAGGCCAAGGCCTTTGACCGGTTCCAGTTCGTGCGCAACGGCTATTTCTGCGCCGACTTCAAGGACTCGAAGGAGGGCGCTCCGGTGTTCAACCGCATCGTCACCTTAAAGAGCTCCTTCAAGCTCCCGGCAAAGCAGTAATTTAAAAATACAAAGAGATATCAAAAAAGGAGATCTGCGCCAGCAGGTCTCCTTTCTTTTTTGGGTTCAGAGCATCTTTTTGAGGAGCAGTCCCATGGAGAGCTCGAGCCTTGCCCGTTCGCTTGTCAGATCCAGGTGGGTGAGCTCATGGATCTTGTTCAGCCGGTAGGTGACGGTGTTGCGGTGGATGAAGAGCTCCTCGGCCGTGTCCCGCAGGCTGCAGTTGTGGGTGAGATAGGAGTCGAGCACTGGAACTAGGTTGGTGCCGTGTTTGGCATCGTAGTCAGCAAGGGGCGCGATCGTGTGGTCGTAGTAGTCCTGGAGCACGTCCTGATCCTCAATGTTCATCAGGAGCTTGTAGAGTCCCATGTCCGCGTAGTAGACCGACTTCACCCGGCTGCCTGCGGTCTCCTGCAGGCGGCAGACGCAGACCGCCTGCCGGTAGCTCTTGTAGAGACAGCGGGCGCTGCGTGTGGTCTTGCCGACGCCGAGGACAAAACTCTCCCCCGGGTCGAGGAGTTTTGGCAGCATGGAGGAGAAGAGGGAGATGAAGCTCCGCAGGGCATCCGGATCGTAGTCCGCAAGCACCGCGAGCAGTTCGTCGTTATAGGAGAAGATCGAAAACCCCTGAAACTTGTGATTCAGGGAGTAGGTGAGCCGCAGGATCACCCGGTCGAGGTTTTCGGCGATCACCTCCGGCCGCTCGGGACCCCGGATCTTTGCCACCGCGACGGTGAAGGGGCTCTCCGTCGCGTAGCCGTACTCGGAGAGGGGCACCAGGTAGAGCTGGGTCTGCTCCGGGAAGAAGATCGCGTTCTTGAACGCGGCGGACTGCTGGAAAGCGCGCTGGTCGTCTTTCGTGAGCTCATAGCAGATGATTCGAAGAATGTCCGAGATCCGGATCTCCCAGGGCACGGTGAAAAAGGGAAGATCTTTCGCGTTGCAGAAGTCCAGCACCTCCTGCGGCGCCTGGTCGAGATACGGCCCGGTGTTCAGGATGACGCCTGCGGCGCCGTGCTGCTCCATCGCCTGCACGAGCGGGAGAAGGTCAGACTTTGCGTGGAGGCTGATGCCGGTGGTGATGACCAGATCGTCCCCTTCGAGAAAGGTGGAGGCGTCGAAGTTCTCGACCATGTGAATCCAGGTCACCGGCCTGTCCAAACCGTTCTTTCCCGCGATCAGCACCACGTCCAGGTGCGCCACTTTTCCAATCAGCTTGCGAAGCGTCACACTCATTTTGGTCACCTCCCCGAAAAACAAAACACAGGGTGCAGCCGCTTTCTGCGGCACCACCCTGTGCTCCGACACAACTATTTCTGGATTCCTGACAGCCGGAATCCTTTGGTTTAGTGAAAGCATACGCCGGAGAGGACGTTATGTAAAGCCAAAACATGCCGAAAAATACCCTCTGACTGTGCTCGAACACAGTCATCCTTGTGGTTTGGCACATGGAAATCAGAAAACAGAGGCGTATACTGGGACACATCAGAAACAAAGGACAGGGCAAGGGAGCCAGAGAAATGGTTCCCCTGCCCTGTTCCGTTTTGAGAGGAGGAAGCCATGAGCCAAATGCCGAGCAACTTTTTTGAGTGGATTGTCTTTCTGATCCGGCAGTACCACAGCCTGTATCTGAGTGGTCTGATCACGACGCTGGAGACCTCTCTTCTGGGGACGCTCCTTGGATGTCTCCTCGGCTTTGCCGTCGGTGTCGTCCAGGCGGTCGACGTCCGGCAGGAGACCAGCCGCATCCGACGGGGTCTTTTCAAGATCCTCAAGGGCATCGTCAAGGTCTATGTCACGATCTTCCGCGGGACGCCGATGATCGTGCAGGCGATGGTCGTGTTCTACGGCTTCTCCGAGGCCTTTGGACTGACGATCCCCGCCTTCCAGGCAGCGATCCTGATCATCACCCTCAACACCGGCGCCTACATGTCAGAGACGGTCCGGGGCGGCATCCAGTCCATTGACCGGGGACAGACCGAAGGTGCCCTGGCGCTGGGCATGAACTACTTCCCGATGATGATCCACGTGATCCTGCCCCAGATGTTCCGGGTGATCTTCCCCCAGATCGGCAACACCTTTGTGAGCAACATCAAGGACACCTCGGTGCTGAACGTCATCTCCGTCACCGAGCTCTTCTACATCACCAACGTGGCCGCCGGCACCTATTTCCGGATGTTCGAGGCGTACACGATTACCGCTATGATCTATCTGAGCCTGACGCTCCTGTTCAACTTCCTGTTCCGCATGATCGAGCTGGGACTGGCCGGGAGAGAGTCCTATACCGTGGTACAGCCGTCCAAGGTAACGGCTGAGGCAGCAACCTGAAGGAGGAAGAGACCATGTCAGAATCTGTTCCCGTCATCCGTGTACAAAACCTGAAAAAGCGCTTCGGCGACCATCTGGTCCTGAAGAACATCAGCTTCGATTTAAATCCCGGTGATGCCGTCACAATCATCGGCTCCTCCGGATCTGGCAAGTCCACCCTGCTTCGGTGCATCAACCGGCTGGAGACACCCACTTCCGGCACCGTCCTCTATCACGGCGAGCCGGTGCAGGCGGACCTTCGCTCCGCCAACGCCTTCCGCTCCCACGTGGGCATGGTGTTCCAGTCCTTCAACCTCTTTGACAACATGACCGTCCTGGAGAACTGCATGTCCGGCGTCCGGTACGTGCGGCACCGGGACAAGGAATACGCGAAAGAGATCTCGATGAAATACCTGAAGAAGGTGGGCATGGACCCTTACGTCAATGCAAAGCCAAGACAGCTCTCCGGCGGCATGAAGCAGCGGGTCGCCATCGCAAGAGCCCTGGTCATGGAGCCGGAAGTCCTGCTCTTTGATGAGCCCACCTCCGCCCTGGACCCCGAGATGGTGGGCGAGGTGCTGGATGTCATGAAGCAGCTGGTGCGGGACGGTCTGACCATGATCGTGGTCACCCATGAGATGGCTTTTGCCCGGGACGTCTCGACAAGGACGATCTTTATGGACGATGGCTACATCGCGGAGGAGGGCACTCCGGAGCAGATCTTCTCCCATCCGCAGAACCGAAGAACTCAGGAATTCCTTTCCCGGTTCCGGAACGGCTGAGCAAAGAAGCATAAAAAGTGCAATCGACAGGAGGAGTCAAAATGAGAAAACAGTTTGGTGCAGCAGGTATCGCGGTATTACTCACTATGGCCCTGGCAGGCTGTGGATCTTCGGGAAGCAGCAGCGCGCAGGCAGCGGCCGTGGCGGCTTCCACTTCCTCCACGGAGGCGGGAACCGAGAGCGGTGGGAAGCTCACCGTCGGCATGTCGGCAGACTACGCACCCTTTGACTGGCTGCAGACCGATGATTCCAATGGCGCGGTTATGACGACAAACGGATCATACATCAACGGCTACGACGTTTTGATCGCAAAGAAGATCGCGCAGGATCTGAACATGGATCTTGCCATCACCCAGGTTGACTGGAGCGGTCTCGTGATGTCCGTCTCCAGCGGGCAGGTTGACTGCGCCATCGCCGGTATGAGTATCACCAGCGAGCGCAAGCAGTCGGTGGACTTCACCGACTGGTATTACCAGGCAAACACCGCCCTGGTGGTGTCCAAGGACAGCGCCTATGCGGATGCCAAGTCTCTGGATGATCTTGCGGGCGGGAACTTTACTTCCGCTCAGAACACCACCTGGTACGCTGCCCTGGATCAGCTCCCTGACACTGCCACCAAGGGCGCGGCGCTTGAGACCTTCGCTTCCATGATCTCAGCAGTCAATTCCGGCATCATCGACGGCTTCACCTGCGACGTACCCTCCGCGGAATCGCTCTTAAAGACCAATCCGAACCTGGTGATGGTGGACTTCGATGAGGGCAAGGGCTTCCAGGATGACGACGAGGATGTGAACCTGGGCATTGCCGTCAAGAAGGGCAACACGGAGCTGGTGGACAAGATCAACGGCGTCCTGGAGACCATGTCCGATTCGGACCGGGATGATCTGATGCAGCAGGCGGTTGCCGCAGAGCCCGCAAACAGCATGGAGTAACGAATACAGACAGCAAGTGAGGGCAAGGATATGGGGTGGAAAGCACTGAACCGGAGGTTTGCCAGGTACGTTCTCTCGTCCATGATCACCATGTTTCTGGAGAGCGCCTATTCCCTGGTGGATGGCATCTTTGTCAGCAACCGGATCGGTGCCGACGCCCTGTCCGCCATCAACGTGGCCTGGCCCATCCTGGCGGTTGTGACCGCGATCGGGACGGGAATCGGCTGCGGCGGCTCGGTCCTGATGTCGATGGAACAGGGCGCGGGGCGAAGGGAGAGCTCGGATACCATCCGGGCCAACACCATCCTGGCGCTTCTTGCAGCGGGAATTCTGGTTACCGTGTTCTCCCAGCCGCTGCTGCGGCCGCTCCTTCTTCTGATGGGCTGCCAGGAGGAGCTCCTGGCCCTCGCCCTTCGCTACGCGAGGATCATGATGATGGGCGGCATCGCCCAGACTCTCTCCTGCGGACTTGCCCCGATTCTTAGGAATAACAACCGGGCGGTCCGGGCAATGACCATCATGGTCAGCGGACTTGGCCTTCACATCAGCCTGGATGTGGTCTTTCTGTACGGGCTTGGCATGGGGGTCGAGGGCGCGGCACTTGCCTCCCTCACGGCCCAGTGTTTCACGACCGTGGCGTGCCTTCTGGTTCTTTTGCGGAACCGGGAGGATCCGATCCGGATGCAGCAGTTCCGGATTCAGCCACAGCTCTGGGGGAAGATCATCCGGGAGGGGATCTCACCCTTTGGGATCTCCCTGACCCCATCCTTCCTGATCCTCTGGCACAATCTCGTGTGCCTCCGGACCGGAAGCGAGGCGGTGGTCACCGCCTACGCGCTGATCACCTCCACCGTCGGCTCCTACAGGATGCTTCTGATCGGCGTTGCGGAGGGGATGCAGCCCCTGGCAAGCTTCGCCCACGGAGCAAAGGACGCGGCAGCGGAGTTCCACATCCGGAACCTCTCCATCGCCCTCGCCTACGCGGTGAGCGCAGGGCTATATCTGTTGACCGCCTGCACCGCAGGGTATTATCCCGCCCTGTTTGGCGTCACGGATCCCGCGCTCTCGGCCCTCTGCATCCGGGCGGTGCAGCTGACCGCACCGCAGCTTCTGTTTACCGGCATGGTCCGGGTGTCCAACTCGTTCTTCTACGCGGTGGGCAAAAACCGCTACTCCCTGATCCTGATCTATCTGGATCCCATCGTCCTGACGCCGGTGATGCTGCAGGTCCTCGTCCATTTCTTCGGAACCGACGGGATCTGGCTCAACGCGGATCTGACGCAGATGATGCTTAACGTGCTTGCCATCTGGATGTTCGTACGCCATGGCCGGTCAGTCAAAAGGAGGGAAGCTTATGAAACTTACGGTGATACAGGAAAAGATCGCGCAGCCGGATCTGCGTGCGGATGAGCTGACCCAGAGGTGGAACCGCCTGCGGGACATCCCCGGCGTCACCGAGCTGAACCTGATCCGCGAGAAGGATTACCCGCCGGTCTCGGTGCTCTCCGACTGGATCGGAGACGCGAACGCGGTGTTCGGGATCTGGGTGGGACCGGATGTGGTCAACCGAAACTTCCTGGCAGACCACCCGAACCTTCAGTACATCGGCATGCTGGGGCACGGATACGAGCCCTTTGACAAGGAGTACGCAAGAAGCCGGGGACTGGTCATCACCAACACCGTCTACGGCGCCGCGACGATCGCGGAGTACGCCTTCGCGCTTCTGATGGATGCCTGCCATCACGTGGGGGTGCAGAACCGCTACGTGCAGGATCGGGACTGGTCAAAGGAGCCGGAGGCGGACTACTGCAAGGCCATCGTCCCCCAGATTGAACTCTTCGGGAAGACGATCGGCATCGTGGGTCTTGGGGCCATCGGCCTCCACGTGGCAAAGATCGCAGCGGGATTCGGCATGCGGGTCCTTTCCTACTCCCGGCACAAGAAGAAGGGCGAGGAGGTGATCGGAATCCGTCAGATGGACTCCCTGGAGGAGCTCCTTGCCGCGAGCGATGTCGTCTCCCTCCACGTCCCCCACACGAAGGAGACGGAGAAGCTCATCAACCGGGACACCATCGCGAAGATGAAAGACGGCGCGATCCTGATCAACACCGCGCGGGGCGCCCTCATCGATGAGGAGGCGCTCGCAGAGGCACTCAAAAGCGGAAAGCTCCGCGCAGCCGCTGTGGATGTTCTGACAGACGAGCCGCCAAAAAAAGGAAGTCCTCTTCTTGGCCTTCCCAACTGCACGGTTACAAGCCACATCGCCTGGCTCACGAGAGAGTCCCGGTTTCGGGCGATCGACATGGCCATCGACCAGTTTCAGAGTTATCTCAACGGGTACCCGGTCAGCGTCATTGACTGAGTGAAACATAGAAGGAGGTATTGGAAATGGAAATGGAAAATCTGCTCAAGAACTGCATCCGCAACAAGCCGGTCAGCCGCCGTGGCGCGCGGCAGAAGACCTCGACCCCAAAGGGTGTCATCCGCATGAACTACAATGAGAACCCCTACGGGATGTCGGAAAAGGTAAAACAGGCGATTCTGGATGCCACAGCGGATTCCAGCCAGTACCAGGACTTCTTCGGGGTGGATCTGCGCAGGGCGATCGGCGCTTTCCACGGCCTGAACGAGGATCACGTCCTGATCGGCGCGGGCTCGAGCGCCTCGATCGACATGATCGGGGAGATCTTCCTGAACGAGGGCGAAGAGGTGGTTTACGGAACGCCCTCTTATGAGGCCTTCCCGGATATGATCAGCGACAATGGCGGCGTCCGGGTGCCGGTTCCCCTGACGAAGGATTACCGCTTTGATCTTCCCGCCATGCGCAAGGCGGTCAACGAAAAAACCAAGCTGGTCATTATCGTCAATCCCAACAACCCCACCGGAACAATCCGGGAAGGGGAGGAGCTGAAGGACTTCATCCGTTCCCTTCCGCCCACCGTCATCCCCGTTATCGATGAGGCCTATGCCGACTATGTGACGGACCCCGGGTATGAGAGCATGATCTCCCTGATCCAGGAGGGATATGACCGCCCGCTCATCGTGCTGCGCACCTTCTCCAAGATCTATGGGCTCGCGGGACTCCGGGTGGGATACGCCATTGCAGCACCTGAGATCATTGACCAGCTCATGAAAGCCTGCCAGGCATGGAACGTCGGACGCACCGCCCAGATCGCCGCCCTGGCAGCCCTGCAGGATCAGGACTATGTGGCCCAGATGGCGAAAAAGAACCGGGAGGGGCTGACCACCCTTGCCGAGGGGCTTCTCGCCCTCGGATGTGAGGTGGTGCCCTCCGAGGCAAACTTCCTTTACTTCCGCGCTCCCGGAACAGAACCTGCAAAGATCAAGGCAGCCCTTGCCGAGCGGGGCATCATGATCGGCGCACCGGATTCGCACAACCGGGTGAGTGTTGGAACAGCGGCGCAGAACGTGCTGTTTCTTTCCGCAATGCGGGAGATCCTGGGAGAAAAGAGCAAGGAGAGTGCAAGGAGAAGCGCATGAAACCCTACTACATCAACATCAACCGGCAGTTCGGAAGCCTCGGCCGTCCGATCGCAAAGGTCCTCTCGGAGCTTCTGGGAATTGAGTACTACGACCGGGACATCATCGAGGCAGCTGCCCAGGAGACCGATATCCCCCTCTCCCGGGCAAGCGAGGTGGACGAGGCGGGGCATTCCCGCTTCGGCTACATGGCCCATCCCCTTGGTATGGGCGCCATCTCGGAGCAGAACCGCCTCTTTGAGGCGGAGCGGGACGTCATCTTAGGCTATGCCAACAAGGGGTCCGCGATCTTCGTGGGACGCCTTGCGGAGTACATCCTGCGGGAGCGGAACTGCCTGAACATCTTCATCTACGCCCCGAAAGAGGAGCGCTACCGCAACTGCGTCAATACCCTGGACATGGAGCCCCAGGAGGCACGCCGCGCCATTGAGTCGGTGGACAAAGCCAGGGAGTACTACTGGCTCCGGTATGCAAAGTACCTGCCAAATGATTTGGAGCACAACCACCTTTTGGTGGACAGCAGCCTCTTTGGCGTAAGAGGCACCGCAAGGCTTCTCGCGGACATCGCAAGAGAGCACTTCCTGCCGGAGGAGACGGAACAGGCAGAAAGCCAGGCATAAGAGCACAAAAAGGGACTGTGAGGAAATGAAAGCAATCCTCACAGTCCCTTTTCTGTTTTGATCGATAAAACTTACAGGCTTGCCGCGAGCCGCTGGAAGGAATCCAGCACGGCGCCCATGCGGCGCTGGTACTCGGCGGAGCCCCGGGCCTTGTCCCGGATCACTTCCCGCATGATGCCGGCCTTGACGTAGCCAAGGACGGAGCAGAAGGTATCCCGGGAGTCCATCCGCAGGTAGGCGGAGTAGTCGGACTCCGCTTCCCGCGCGGCGTAAAAGGCGAACACGGTCTGCTCAGGCTGGTGGAGCGAGGAGAGGGCCTCCTTGTCCTGCTCGAGCCGCACGCTGTCGAGGAACAGAAGGTAGCTCGGGTACTGATCCATCAGCGCGGTCTCTGCCCGCAGAAAGTCGCGCTCGAGCTCGAAGAAGTCGTGCTTTCCGGGTTTGATCCGGGTGTTCAGCTCCAGCAGGGCGTAGCGGGTGATGTAGTCATACAGGAAGCTGTAGTACCCCGCCTTGCTGTTAAAGTAGTGGAAGAGCAGTCCCTTGCTGATCTGTGCGCCGGCCACGATCTCGTCGGTGCTCGTGTTGCGGTATCCGTTCACCGCAAAGAGCTGCAGGCCTGCGTTGATCATCCGGTCCTGTTTTTCCTTCTTCAGGTCAAAAAACTTCTCGTTCATTTGGCACACCTCGCAGATGCTTTTGAAAAACATAGCGTTGACCATTTCGGTCAGGTCCTATGATAGCATAGTGTGCAAAGCGTGACAATCCCCGCTTCGGAGTGGAAGATGTCAAAAAAATGCCTCTGCCCGGGGCATCATGGACAAAATTTCGGGAAACCACTCTTTCCTTTTCGGTAGTCTTGTCGTACCATTATAAAAAATGGCGGAGGGCCAGGGCCCCGCGCTGCCGCGCAGAAGGTGCGGCCATGGGAGGTAACGACGATGGGATTTGGAAAACTTTTAGCAGGATTTGCCGTTGCCGGCGCTGTTGCAGCCGGTGTGTACTACTATCTGGACAAGGACAGCCGCAAGGCCGGGAAGACGTCAAACGGTGAGGACATCACCAATGACGAGGAGGCCAGAGACGAGACCGCGGACAAGGTAAAGGACGCGGCAAGCCGTGCCTACACCACGATCCGCCAGACCACTGAGGACACGGTCTCCAAGGTCAAAGAGGCCATCGGTCCCAACGGAGAGAAGATCGTCACCACCGCAGCGGACACCGCCGCGAAGGTGCGTGACGTAGTGGTTGATTCCGCCGGCAAGGTAAAGGACATCATCCGCGACGAGAAACAGTGCTACGAGGATCTGTCCAAGGCGCCGAAGGAAGAGGAGAAGGCTGAGGAAGCCGCCCCTGCACCGGAGGAAGAAAAAGAAGAGGCACCCGCCGCGGAGGAGACCTCCCCGGAGGAAAAACAGGTCGCCGGTGAGGAGGAAGCGGTTTCCCACGACACCGCCTTTGCCGATGAGACCAAAGAGGACGCGGCAAAGGACGACGCACCGGAAGACGACGGGGCAGAAGAGAAGGAGACCTTTTTCGACGACTCGCAAAAGTCCTGATCTTCTAATAACATTGTGACAAGAGCCAGGAAGCAACGATGCTTCTTGGCTTTTTGTTGGAATTCTGGGACAGGGCACGGGAATGGCTCCCGCGCCGGACCCGCAGTCATTTTTCCATGAGAGAGGAGATTATTCATGAAACAAGCGGTGATCGGAGATCATCCCATTTATGATGCCAGCGAGCTGGGGAAGGGCCGGGTGCTGATCCTGGGCTTTCAGCACGTGTTCGCCATGTTCGGCGCAACGGTGCTGGTGCCGCTTCTGACCGGACTGTCGGTGTCCACCACGCTCCTCTGGGCAGGCCTGGGGACGCTGCTCTTCCACCTGATCTCAAAGCGCAAGGTGCCGGCCTTCCTCGGCTCCTCCTTCGCGTTCCTGGCAGGGTATGCTGCCATCGCCCCCAACGGCGAGCCTGACCTTCTGCGCTACGCCTGCTTCGGCGTTGCCTGCGCGGGTCTTGTGTACCTGATCCTGGCCGGCCTCTTCAAGGCCTTCGGCGCGAACCGGGTCATGAAGTTCTTCCCGCCCATCGTGACGGGCCCCATCATCATCTGCATCGGCCTGAACCTGTCCCAGTCCGCCATCACGAACTGCGAGACCAACTGGGGCATCGCCCTGATCGCCATCGTGGTGGTCATCCTCTGCAACATCTTCGGCAAGGGCATGGTCAAGATCATCCCGATTCTCCTCGGCGTCATCGCCTCCTACGCGGTGGCTGCGCTGTGCGGTCTCATCGACTTCACGCAGGTGAAGGAAGCTGCCTGGATCGGCCTGCCGATGTCCTACAACCGGACCGTGTTCTCCATCTTCACCGACGGGAACGTGGATCACGGCCTGCTGATCACCTCGGTCATCACGATCGTCCCGATCGCCTTCGCCACCATGATGGAGCACATCGGAGACATCTCCGCCATCTCCTCCACTGTCGGCAAGAACTTCATCAAGGATCCCGGACTGCACCGCACCCTGACCGGCGACGGCCTGGCAACCACCCTGGCTTCCCTCTTCGGCGCACCGGCCAACACCACCTACGGTGAGAACACCGGTGTCCTGACCCTGACCAAGGTCTATGACCCCGCTGTCATCCGCCTGGCCGCTGTCATCGCCATCATCCTCTCCTTCTGCCCCAAGTTCGCCGCGATCATCGAAGTGATGCCTTCTGCCACCATCGGCGGCATCTCCCTGGTTCTCTACGGCATGATCTCCGCCGTCGGTATCCGCAACCTTGTGGAGACCCACGTGGACTTCTCCAAGTCCCGCAATGTCCTGATTGCCGCACTGATCATGGTTCTTTCCATCGGCATCAACTACTCCACAGACGGCGCCATCAACATCCCGGTGGGGAGCGTCACGATCGGCTTCTCCGGACTTGCCACCGGCTCCCTTGTGGGCATCATCCTGAACGCCGTGCTGCCGGGCAAGGACTACGTCTTTGAGGACGACGAGCCCAATGACACGGGTGTGGATCTGCAGATCCACCAGGGCGAGAACCTCGCCGATGAGGCCGAGAAGAAAAAGGTCTGATCCCCCAGAAAAACGAAGTTTATCAGTTTGTTTCCCCACGCTCAGCAGAGAGCGTGGGGCTTTTGTTTTTTCGGGGTTCTCCCTTTGCTCTGGTACAGCTCCCTGCCAGGCGGTAAAATACCAAAGAGCGCAGCGAAAGGAGACTCGGATGGACAATAAAAGACTCCCGAAGATCAATGCCGACGAGCGGGGTTTATTGGAGAAGGTCCGGACCTTTGCCCTGGACATGGACGGGACGATCTACCTCGATACGACCTGGCTTCCCGGAGCCAGGGACTTTCTGGACAGGGCAGAAAGGAGCGGCCGGCGCGTGTACTTTCTCACCAACAACTCCTCCAAGAACGAGACGGCCTATGTCGAAAAGCTCCGGAAGATGGGATACCCGGCAGAGCCCTGTCAGATCGTGACCTCCGGGCAGGCGGCGATCTGGTATTTACAGCGGCATTTCCCGGGAAAGCGGGTGTGCCTTCTGGGAAACCATCTCCTTGCTGAGGAGTTTGCCGCGGCGGGGATCCCGCTCGATGACAAAGACCCGGAGGTGGCCGTCCTTGCCTTTGATACGGAGCTCACCTACGAGAAGCTCTGCCGCTTCTGCGACGCGGTGCGGGCGGGGCTTCCCTATCTTGCGACCCATCCGGACCTGGTCTGTCCCACAAAGACCGGGAGCATCCCGGATGCCGGCTCCTTCATCGCCCTGGTGGAGACTGCGACAGGGCGCCGTCCGGACAAGGTGATCGGAAAGCCGGAGACGACCATCACGGACTACCTGCTCTCCAGGATCGAACACGACACCGGGCGTACCCCGGCGCGAAAGGAGATCGCGATGGTGGGGGACCGGCTCTACACGGATGTGGCAGCAGGGGTCCACGCGGGCTTTACGTCGATCTTTGTGCTCTCCGGGGAGGGCACCATGGAGGACGCCAAGAAGAGCCCTGAGGTGCCAGATCTCATCTATCAGTCGGTGGCGGACATGCCGCTGACACCGCTTTTGTAATCATCATCATACGGGGGAATCTACATGGAATATCGGTTTTGCTACGGGCCCTCCGGGTCCGGAAAGAGCCGCACGCTGCAGGATTGGGTGCTGCAGAGCGCGGCAAAGGAGCTCTCCGCATTTGCTTCGATGACGGGGGATGGGGAGCGTGCGCTCTCCAACTACCTGTACGTCGTCCCGGAGCAGTATACGATGCAGACCCAGAAAGATCTTGCGGGGCGGGCCAAAAGCCGCGGCATCATGAACGTGGACGTTCTCTCCTTTGGCCGCCTCTCGCACCGAATCTTTGAGGAGACCGGGGAGGACGCACGGGCAGCGCTGGATGACGTCGGCAAGTCTCTCATTTTGAGAAAGCTTGCGGGATCCTGCAGGAAGGACCTCTCCGTCATCGGGGGAAAGATCGACGGCCTTGGCATGATCTCGGAGGTCAAGAGCCAGATCAGTGAGTTTATGCAGTACGACCTCTCCCCGGAGGAAGTGGAAAAGCTCTCTTCCTTTGCGAGGGGAAGGGGCCAGGGCGCGCTTGCGGCAAGGCTCTCAGATCTTGCCCTTTTGTACCGCGCCTTTCTCGATTATGGAAAGGACCGCTTTGTGACAGGGGAGGAGACCTACGATCTGCTCGCGCAGGCGATCCCGAAGTCCCAGCTTGTCCGAAACAGCGTTGTCGTCTTTGACGGCTTCACCGGCTTTACCCCGGTGCAGTATCGGGTGCTGGGCGCCATCATGCAGTGCGCAAAAAAGACGGTCTTCTCCCTGACGGCAGGGGAGGACGGGGGCCCTGCCTTTTCGACGCTCACAGCGGACACGAAGCTCGAGGAGCAGGACCTTTTTTACCTCTCCCGAAAGACGATGCGGGACATCATCCGCCTGGGAGAGCGCCTCGGCGTTTCCAGGGGAGAGGACATCTCCCTGATGGGAGAGAGCCACCGCTCGGAGGGAATCCCGGAGCTCTCGCACCTCGAGAAGAACCTCTTCCGCCATCCGGTGCGGCCCTGTCCGAAGACGCCGGAGCGGATTTTCCTCTTTGAGGCTTCCTCCCGCGAGGAGGAGGTGCGGCAGGTGTTTTTGTCCATCGGGCGCCTGGTTCGGGAAAAGGGCCTTGCCTACCGGGACTTTGGGGTCGTGGCAGGAGACCTTTCCACCTACGCGGATCTTTTTGCGGAGGAGGCAAAGAGGCAGCAGGTCCCGATCTATCTCGATCAGAACCGGGCAGTGCTCCTCAATCCCCTGACCGAGGCGATCCGAAGCGCTTTGGATCTTGCCGCGACGGGACTTACCTATGAGACGGTGTTCCGGTATCTACGCGCCGGGCTCTCGGATCTTACCCTGGAGGAGACCGATGCGCTGGAGAACTACTGCATCGAGCGGGGCATTCGCGGAAAGAAAAAGTGGGAGACCCCCTTTGACGACGCCGCGCTGGAGCCGCTCCGGCAGCGCTTCCTCAGCGAGATCGCGCCGCTTCTTGCGCCAAACGGCGGGACCGCGGCGGAGCGGACCCTTGCCCTGTACCAGTACCTGACCGGGATCCGGGCGGGGGAGAAGACGGAAGCGTTTGCGGCCCGCTTTGCCGAAGGGGGAGACGCAGTGCGGGAGCTGGAGTACGGCCAGATCTATCGGTCGGTGATTGCGCTCCTTGACCAGATCTACGCGCTCCTTGGGGATGAGAAGATCAGCGCGAAGGACTATCTCTCCCTTGTGGAGACCGGTTTTACCGAGATCCGTTTAGGGGTTCTTCCCCAGAAGGCGGACCGGGTCCTTGTGGGCGACATCGAGCGCTCGCGCCTCTGCGAGGTCAAAGTGTTATACCTTGTCGGCGCCAACGACGGCAGTATCCCGCGGGGAACGGACAAGGGCGGCCTGATCTCCGACCTGGACCGGGAATTTCTGCGGGAAGCGGGCGTGGAGCTTGCCCCGACGCCAAGAGAGCAGATGTACATCCAGCGCCTCTACCTCTACCTGAACGTGACAAAACCCACCACAGCCCTGTTTTTGTCCTATGCAAGAACGGCCCAGGACGGCTCAGCCCTTCGCCCCTCCTACCTGGTGCCGGTGGTGCAGAACCTCTATCCAAAACTTACAGTCCGCATCCCGGAGGAGGACCCGCCGGAGCGGCAGCTCCTCTCCGCGCAGGATGGGATCCGGTGCCTTGCGGGGTCCCTGCGCGCCTTTGCAGAGGGGGCGTATCGCGAGGACGCGGAAAAAAAGAACGCCCTCCTTACGGTCTACGGGACCCTCTGGAACCGGGACGAAGCCGGAACGAAGGCACTGACCAGGGCTGCCTTTCAGACCTACCGGCCAAAGCCACTGTCGAAACAGACCGCGCTTTTGCTGTACCTTCGCACGGTCTCGGGTTCTGTCACACGGCTCGAGACTGCGGCAAAGTGTTCCCTGCGGCAGTTTTTGAAGTACGGCCTGCACCTTTCGGAGCGAAAGGAGTACCGGCTCGAGTCCAATGACACGGGAAACGTTCTCCACGACTCCATTGCGGCCTTTTCCGGCCTGCTGAAGGATCAGGGCCTTGCCTGGGACGCGTTCTCGAAAGAGCAGGGAGACGAAGCGGCCGACGAGGCACTCAACGCCTGCGCCGGACGGTATGGGGACCACCTGTTCTACGACAGCGTGCGGAGCGAGGCGGCCCTTGCCAGAATGCGGCGGATTCTGCACCGCACGGTGCACACACTCCAGTTCCAGGTGCAGTGCGGGGACTTTGTGCCCACCTGGTTTGAGGTTCCCTTCGGCGGGGACGGGACGTTCCGCTTTGCCCTGGAGGGCGGCGGAGAGCTCATCCTCCACGGGCGCATTGACCGGGTGGATCTTGCGAGAGAGGGCGGCACCTGCTACGTCAAGATCGTGGACTACAAGTCCGGGGACCTCTCGCTGGACCCGGAGAAAATCAAAAAGGGTCTGCAGCTGCAGCTCGTTCTGTACATGGAGGCGGTGCTGGACTACCTGCGCCGGAGCAGCCCCGGGGAGGAGGTGCTCCCGGGAGCGCTTTTGTACTACCGCTTCCAGGACCCGATCCTGACAGGAAGCAAGGCGGTCTTTCCCGCGGGGGAGGACGCGGCCTCTTTGAACCTTGCAAGAACACAGGCAGACGATGAACTGGTCAAAGCCCTCCGGCCAAAGGGCATGCTGAATGCGGATGAGAACGTGCTCACGCTTCTTGACCACACCGGGGATTCTACTTCCCGGGTGGTTCCCATGGGGCACTTAAAGAACGGCGGCCTTACCGCGGCCACGAAGACCTTCACAAAGGAAAGCTTTGAGGAGCTGATGGGAGAGGTGAACCATCTGATCTGTGAGATGGCGCAGGAGATCCTCGACGGAAAGATCGACGCCAATCCGGTGGACCTTGGGAGCAGGAAAACCGCCTGCACCTACTGCCCCTACGCGGATGTCTGCGGCTTTGATCTGAGAATACCGGGCTACCGGTACAGGGAAGACTGACATGGGATTTGAATTTACCGACAACCAGAAAAAGGTATTGAACGCCCGCGGCCACAACGTGCTCGTCTCCGCCGCGGCGGGGAGCGGCAAGACCGCGGTGCTGGTGGAGCGCATCATCCGGATGATCACCGAAGGGGACCATCCCTGCGACATTGACCGGCTCCTGGTCGTGACCTTCACCCGGGCCGCCGCCGGCGAGATGCGGGAGCGCATCGCAAAGGCGGTCACGGACCGCCTTGCGAAGGACCCGGAGAACCGGCACCTGCAGAAGCAGGAGACACTCCTGCACCACGCCCAGATCACGACCATCGACAGCTTCTGCTCCTATCTTCTGCGCAACAGCTTTGCGACGATCGACCTGGACCCGGGCTTTCGGCAGATGGACGAGACGGAAAACGCATTGCTGGAGTCGGACGTCTGCAGCACGTTTCTGGACGAGCTCTACGAGGCAAAGGATCCGGAGCTTGCCCTGGTGCACCGCACCTACTGCCAGGGTCTGGACGACGCGGAGATTCCGGACCTTCTCCTCTCGCTCCTTCACACCTCGCTCTCCCATCCCTTTGGGGACGCGTGGCTGAAAGAGCGAAAGGAAGACTATGCGGCTTCTGACGAGGATGACCTTATCAAAAAGGACTGGATGCAGGCGCTTTTGTCTGACGGGGAGGAGCGGCTCACGGAGGCCCTCTCCCTCTACGACGGGTGTCTTGCGATCTGCCGCGCGCCGGAAGGACCTCTTGCCTATGAAAAGACGGTGAAGGAGGAGAGAACCGCGCTTGCGGTTCCCCTTTTGAAGGCAAAGAACCTTTCCGGGAAGGAGAAGTATGAGGCCCTCTATGCGGCTGCCAACATTGACTTCGGGCGGCTCGGCAGGGTCTCCAAAAAGGACACTGTGGATCCCGCGCTGCAGGATCAGGCAAAGGCCCTTAGGGATCTTGCCAAAAAGAGCGTGCAGTCCGCGGCGGCAGAGTGTTTCCCGGAGAGCCTTTTTGTCACCGTGCAGCGGATGCAGGAGATGGCCCCTGTGATGAACGCGCTCATTGACCTCACTCTGCGTTTTCACCAGGCGCTTCAGGACAGAAAGCGGGAGAAAAATGTCATCAGCTTCGCGGACCTCGAGCAGCTCGCGCTGGAGATTCTGCTTGTGCGGAATGACGATGGCACCTACACCGAGCGGCCGGAGGCGGCCGCCTACCGGAGCTACTTCGATGAGATCCTGATCGACGAGTACCAGGACTCCAACGAGGTGCAGGAGCTTCTGCTTTCCGCGGTCTCCGGGGAGAAACAGGGGCGGTACGCCAGGTTCATGGTGGGCGATGTGAAGCAGAGCATCTACCGCTTCCGGAACGCCCGCCCGGAGATCTTCGGGGCAAAGCTCGACACCTATCTGCCGGGGGATGAAAAAACCGAGCGCATCGACCTCGATCAGAATTTCCGCTCCCGGACCGAGGTCCTGGATGCGGTCAATCTGGTCTTTCGAAAGATCATGCGCCGGGAGATCGGGGGCGTTGCCTATGACGATGACGCGGCCTTAAAGCCAGGCGCTGCGTATAAGAAAGCAGGAAACCTGGTCCCCTATACCGCAGAGCTCCTTCTTCTGAAGACAAAAGAGGAGGAGACGGCAGATGACAGCGCTCTTCCCGCATCCCAGGGAGATGACGATGACCAGGATGAGATCGCGGCCCTCTCCGGGGCAAAGAAGGAAGCTTTGGGGATCGTGGAGAGGATCCGGGACCTTGTCTCCACGCAGCTTGTGACGGACAAGGAGACCGGGGACCTTCGCCCCTGCCGCTACCGGGACATCGTGATCCTCCTTCGTTCCGCCACAGCCCTGCCCGCCTTCCGCCAGATCTTTGAGCGGGAGAACATCCCGCTGTACGCGGAGAACCGCACCGGGTACTTTGCCGCCGAGGAGGTGCGGGAAGTGCTGCAGATCCTTCGGATCATCCAGAATCCCCGACAGGACATCCCGCTCTATGGGGCCCTTCGGGGGTACTTCGGCGGCTTCTCCGAGGAGGAGATCGCAAGGATCCGGGCGCAGGGCGATGCGATCCAAAAGCGCGAAGATGAGGCAGCGGGAGAAGAGGAGACCGAAAATAAGGCGCCTCTTCTTCTTGACAGCGCCGCGGCGTTTCTTCGCGGCACGGATCCGGAAGACGCGGGCCTTCGGGCACGGCTTTCTGATTTTTCCGCGCGCCTTGCCGCCTGGCGGGAGCAGGCCAAGATTCTGCCGATCCATGAGCTGTTGACCGTACTGATCCACGAGACCGGGTATGAGACCTATGTCGCGGCGCTCCCCGCCGGTGCCCAGCGGAGGGCCAACGTGGAGGAGCTCATCGTGCTCGCCCAGAGCTTTGAGCAGACCGCCTACCGGGGCGTCTTTGCCTTTGTCCGCTACCTGGACCAGATGCAGCGCTACTCGGTGGATCAGGGCGAGGCGGGAATCCTGGATGAGAACGCGGACGTCGTGCGGATCATGACAATCCACAAGTCCAAGGGCCTGGAGTTCCCGGTCTGCTTTGTGGCGGGGCTCTCCTCCCGCTATGCCTTCTCAAAAGATACCGGGGGACGTCTTATCACGGACAGTGACCTGGGACTTGGCGCTGACTACGTGAACCTGGATACCAGAAGCGCTGCGCCGACCCTCCGCAAAAATGCGGTGGCGGCCAAGATCCGCCGGGACAGCCTTGGCGAGGAGCTGCGGGTTTTGTATGTCGCGATGACAAGAGCAAAGGAGAAGCTGATTCTGACAGCCCAGGTCAAGGACATGGACAAACTCCTGGAGCGCCTTCGCGCAGGGATCGCGGCCTTTGTCCCGAAGGCAGGCGCAGAATCTCCTCTGCCTGTGCAGGTGATCGCGGGAACCTCCAGCTTTCTTGACCTTATTCTTCTTGCCCTCCTTGCCCGCTGCGAGGAAAAGGGCGGGGAGATTCCGGAAACGCTGGAGAATCTTCCGGATGACACGATCCGGGTGCTCGTGGCCGATGCCGCGGATCTTACCCTGATGGAGCAGGAGGATCAGCTAAACGCCGGGGCGAGAAAGTCGCTTTTGGAATCGGTGCAGGGCGTTCCGGAAAAAGACCTTCCGGATCCGGACCTTGCCAAGGCGCTGTCTTCGAACTTCGCCTTCCGCTACCCCCACGAGGACCTTCGGGATCTCTACACCAAGACCTCGGTATCCGACTTAAAGCATGCCGCGATGGAGGAGAAGGGACTGACCTCCGGCTGGGAGGGGGAGGGTGCAAAGGAGCTTTACCCCGAACACGACAAGGCGGACATCCCGGTGCCAAGGTTCATCTCTCTTGGAGAAGAAACGCCCTCTGCAAAGCAGGATAAAAAGAGCGCCACGCCCCTTGTCGGCGCGGCAAGAGGCACGGCGATCCACCGCGCCTGCGAGCTCATTCCCTACCGCAGGTGGAATGAGCCGGGAAAGGTCACAAAGGAGGAGTTTTCCTCTTTTGTGGAGGAAATGACAGCCTCCGGGGAGATCCCGGCGGAATACCGGTCGGTCCTTCTTCCGGAGACCTTTCTTCCATTTCTTAAATCGGATATTGCGGGGCGGATGGCAAAAGCAGCGGCGACCGGCCACCTTCGCAGGGAGCAGCCCTTTGTCTACGGGCTTCCCGCGGACGAGGTGAATCCCTCGTTCCCCCACAGCGAGACGATCCTGATCCAGGGAATCATCGATGCCTTTTTCCTGGAAAAGGGCGAAGACGGAAAGCCCCACGTGGTGGTGGTCGACTACAAGACGGATCGGGTGCGCACGGGAAAGGAACTTGCCGACCTCTACGCGACCCAGCTGGATCTCTACGCGCGGGCCCTCGAGGGAATGCTGGGGATTCCGGTCACCGGGAAGATCCTCTACAGCTTTACGCTGCAGCAGGAGGTACCGCTCCCCTGACGGGAAGCCTTTGCAGGACAGCCCCGGGAAATCTGTGTCTGGACCCCGGGGGCGGATGGGAGGACAATCCTTTCCGTGGGGAAGCGGCACAGGAAAAACAAATCATACGAAAAGAGGTAGAACATGCCCAGAAATCCGATGCAGATGATGAAACTGATGGAGCGGCTGAAGATTTTTCAGCAGCAGCACCCGAAGGCGGAGCCGTTCTTTCGGCAGGTGGCGGGAAGCGCCCTGGAGCCGGGTGCGGTGATTGAGGTGAAGGTGACCGACGTTGCCGGGAAGGAATACGTCTCCAACATCCGGGTGACCCCGGAGGACGTGGAGACCATGCGCCTTCTTAGGGACCTGAAGGACTGAACAGAAGAAAACAAGGCAGAAAAAGCGGGCCGCTGACTGGAAAAGTCAGCGGCCCGTTTATCTTTGTCATTTCAAAATCGTTGTCAATTCAGGGGAGCGGGGCTTACAGGAGTGCTTCCACCTCGTTCTTCACATCGCGCATGTTTGTGGTGGGCTCATAGCGCGCCACCACGTTCCCCTGCCGGTCCACCAGGAACTTGGTGAAGTTCCACTTGATGTTGGCGTTGTTCTTGTAGTCGGGGTCGATCTTCTTGAGCATCGTGTTCATGAGCAGAGCCTTGGGGCCGGATCCGAAGCCCTCGAAGGTCTTCTGGCTCTTTAAGAAGGTGTAGAGTGGAAGCTCGTTCTCGCCGTTCACGTCGGACTTCTTCATCTGCGGGAACTCGGTGTGGTACTTGAGGGTGCAGAACTCGTGGATCTCGTCATCGGTTCCAGGGGTCTGTCCTGCAAACTGGTTGCAGGGGATGTCGAGGATCTCCAGTCCCCGGTCGTGGAACTCGTGGTACATCTCCTCCAGATCCTTGTACTGCGGTGTGAAGCCACAGCCGGTGGCGGTGTTCACCACCAGGACGACCTTGCCGCGGAAATTCGACATGGGAACCTCTTCTCCCTTGGGATTTGTCACACTGTAATCATAAAAGCCTGCCATAGCTGCCTCCTTGACCGGACTGTTGTCCGGAATCTGTGCGTTTTCATTTGGAAATTTCTTATTTCCCTTTGGACAGCATAAATATATTGCGCACAATTTAATTTGTCAAGATCAAAATTGAAAAAATCAGTCGCCGCCCGGCAGGGCAGTACGCTATAATTCGTACATCATCAAACAGGCAGGGAGGCTGACATGATCTTTTACTTTTCCGCAACCGGTAATACCAAGCACGCAGCAAAGGTCATCGCGGACCGAAACGGCGACAAGCTGATTCCGATTGCCGCGGCCATGCGGGAGGGAAATCTCTCCTTTACGGCGGGACCCGGGGAGGACATCGGCATCATCACCCCGGTGTACTTCTGGGGAATCCCCGATGTGGTGCACCGGTTTCTGCAGACCGTGAAGCTTACGGGAAAGGGGACGGACCGGTATGTCTACTGCGTCCTCACCTATGGCACGGTGACGGGCGGCGCCTCCTCGATGATCATGACAGACCTTCGGGAGAACTTCGGCCTGACCCTCTCCGCGGTCTTTGCGGCAAGGACCGTGGACACCTACCTGCCCATGTTTTCGGTGGCGGATGCGGCAAAGAATGAGAAGGTCCTTGCGCAGTACGAAAAGGATCTGGAGGAGATCGCGCAGAAGGTTTCGGACCGCACCGTCGGGGACTACAACTACGACCGGGGCGCCTGGGCCCTGTGCTGGCCGATCGCCCAGCTTGTCTACGACCATGTCCGGAAGACGAAGAAGTTTGCCGTCTCCCCGGACTGCATCGGGTGCGGCCTGTGTGAGCGGCAGTGTCCCGACGGGGTGATTCATCTGCAGGATGGGAAACCTGTCTGGACGAAGGAGCGCTGCAGTCTCTGCCTTGGCTGCGTCAACCGCTGTCCGAAGAACGCCATCTCCTTTGGCGGAAAGACGGACGGGAAGGGGCAGTACCAGAATCCGAAGGAGAAGCCGGATCTGTCCTGACGGATATGCATTTATGCAGATTTTTATGCATAAAAAATCGGGGAAGCTCAGTCAGACCCCTCAAAAATGTGGCAGATCGTGGATTGTATGCAATCCTGCACAGGATCCGCATGCATAAACTATCACAATTCGTCACTATTTTTCTTGATCTTGCGGTGGCAAAGAAATATCATATTGAGAAAGAAAACCGGGGCTTTGCCGGGCACCTGACCACAGGCTCAGCCTGGCCGAACCTATGCGGCGAAGGAGGATCATACTTATGAAAAAGAGAGTGTTAACGGTTGTGATGGCAGGCCTTCTGGGCGCAGGTCTTGCCGCCTGCGGAAGCAGCAGCAGTTCCACCAGCGCCTCCACCGAGGCAGCAGCAACGACAGAGGCAGCGGCAGCAACCACTGAGGCAGCTGCGGCCACCACAGAGGCGGCAGCAACCACCGAGGCAGCTTCCGAGAGCGCTTCCGTGGATCTGTCCCAGTCCAAGTATCTGTCCGACGGCGTCATGACGGTCGGCCTGAACGCGACCTTCCCGCCTTTCGAGTACGTGGGCGATGGCACCGACACCTTCGATGACATCACATCCAACGAGGGCAACGCCACCGGCTTCGATGTTGCCATGATGAATGAGATCGGCAAGCGCATCGGTGTTTCCGTGGAGATCGAGGACATGGATTTCGACGGCATCATCCCGGCCCTTGGCAGCAAGATCGATGTTGCCGCAACCGGCATGACGATCACGGATGAGCGCAAGGAGTCCGTCAATTTCTCGGATCCCTACTACGATGCAACCCAGTCCGTTCTGGTCAAGGCGGACAGCACCATTGCCACCGAGGATGATCTGAAGAACTGCAGCGCCATCGGCGTGCAGGCCGGCACCACTGGTGAGACCGTTGCCCGCGGCATCAACGATGCGGCTACCGTCTCCGTCAAGAGCTTCAACCAGGCGGTTGCAGATCTTGTCAACGGCAAGAACGACGCGGTCATCCTGGATCAGGTCCCGGCTGAGGCCTTTGCCGAGAGCTACAGCGGACAGCTCAAGGTCCTCGACGGCTCCCAGTTCAACTTCGATGTGGAGCAGTACGGCATCGCAATGCCCAAGGATGACGAGGTCATGCTCGATGCGATCAACGGCGCCCTTTCTGATATGAAGGCAGACGGCACCTATGACAGCTTGGTAGAGCAGTACATCTCCAACTACTCTGCAGAATAAGCCAGCGCACAGAATTCAAACAAACGGCCGGACAGAGAAGTCAAGGATTTCTCTGTCCGACTTTGTGGTGTAAGATACAGGAAGAAACGGCAGTCGTTCAAACCAGGCGGCGGGAGGTACGATGGACAGCATCAGCACACAGTTTTATAAGGCCTTTATCCGAAATGACAGGTGGCTTCTCTACCTGAAGGGCCTGGGCAACACCCTGGAGGTCACCGCCTTCGCGGCACTCCTTGGCGTTGTCCTCGGCACCCTGGCGTGCCTGTTCAACCTGCAGCGCAGCAAATCGGGAAAGCGGACGATCGGCTCTTACATCGCCTATGTCTACATCGATGTGATCCGCGGCACACCCACGATGATTCAGCTGCTCATCATGTGGAACGTCATCATGGCGACCTCGAAGAACAAGATCCTGGTGGCCT
>JBJEYC010000348.1:0-1647 GCA_051886435.1 Lachnospiraceae bacterium | reverse complement strand
ATGACCCCAACGCAAAGGAGCTCCAATGAAACAACTCACCATCGACCTCGAAACCTACAGCCCCATAGACCTTGCCCGCTGCGGCGTGTACAGGTACACGGAACATCCGGATTTCCGCATTCTTCTCTTTGCCTATGCCGTTGACGACGGGGAGGTGAAGGTGGTGGATCTGGCGAAGGGAGAGCGCATACCGGAGGAGATTTTATCCGCCCTCACGGATCCCCTGGTGACGAAGTGGGCCTTTAACGCCGCATTTGAGAGGATCTGCCTGTCCCGGCACCTGCGGGAAAAGCATGGGCCGCACTTTGTTTCCTACGGAAAAGAGGGAAAATACCTGGATCCGCTGGGCTGGAAGTGCTCCCAGGTGCTGGCTTCGGCCTTCGGATTTCCTCTTTCCCTGAAGGATCTGGGAGAGGCGCTGGGGCTTCCGGAAAGGAAGATGGACGAGGGGAGCCGCCTCATCCGGCTCTTCTCCCTGCCGGGACCGGAAGGAAGAAGAAATCCTTCCGATTATCCCAAAGAATGGGAGCTCTTCAAGGCCTACAATCAGAGAGATGTGGAAGTGGAAATGGAAGCGCGCAGAGCCTTTGCTTCCTTCCAGGTGCCGCCGTCCCTGTGGGAGGAGTACCATCTGGACCAGCGGATCAATGACCGGGGCATCGGCGTGGACCGTCCCTTTGTGAAGGCCGCCCTTGCCATGGGAGAGAAGGCGGGCCTGGATCTTCTGGGACGGCTGAAGCACCTCACAGGGCTTCTGAATCCCAAGTCTCCCTGCCAGATGAAAGCATGGCTTTCTGCCAACGGAAAAAAGGCCGATTCCCTTACAAAAAAGGAAACGGCCCGGCTTCTTGCCTCATCCGCCGGCACGGTAAGGGAGGCCCTCCTGCTCTACGGACAGGTGCAGAAATCGTCCCTGGCCAAGTACAGCGCCATGGAAGAAACGGTGTGCGGAGACGGCAGGGCGAGAGGCATGTTCCGCTTCTACGGCGCCGCCAGAAGCGGCCGCTGGGCGGGACGCCACATCCAGCTCCAGAACCTTCCCCGGAACAGCCTGGAGGATCTCTTCCTGGCCCGAGACCTTGTGATGGAAGGAGACTATGAGAAAATGGATTTCCTCTATGGCTCCGTGCCGGACACCCTCTCCCAGCTCATCCGCACCGCCTTCGTGGCAAGGAAAGGCCATACCTTCATCGTCTCCGATTTCTCATCCATCGAAGCCAGGGTACTGGCCTATATGGCTCGGGAAAAATGGCGTATGGAAGTCTTTGCAGGAAATCTTGATATCTATGCGCAGTCTGCGTCCAAAATGTTCAGCAAGCCGGTGGTGAAAGGCGGCATCAACAGCGATCTCCGTCAGAAAGGGAAAATTGCCGAACTGGCCCTGGGCTACGGCGGGGGAGAAGGGGCATTGAAAGCCATGGGCGCCCTGGACATGGGTCTCAAGCCGGATGAACTGCCCATCCTCGTTGAAAAATGGCGCCGTGCCAATGCCCACATCGTTTCCTACTGGTGGCAGGTGGACCGGGCCGTGAGAGAAGCCATAGGAGAGCTGCGCATCACAAGAGTGGGAGCCCTTACCTTCTACATGAAAAAAGGGATCCTCTTCATCCGCCTTCCCTCAGGCCGCCGCCTCGCCTATCCCGGCGC
>JBJEYC010000347.1:0-7697 GCA_051886435.1 Lachnospiraceae bacterium | reverse complement strand
GATCGATGTGCCACATCATGTCCTCATCCGTTTTGCCGATGATCTCCCGCTCCGATTTCATGCTGTAATATTTGAGGAAGCTCTCACTTGCTCCAACGAATCTCCTGTTGGCGTCCTTCCAGAAATACATGCGTTTTGCATTCATTGCAAGGTTTTTCCAGAGTACTGATTCGGTCATTTCGGCACTGGTCTGGTCAGATACGATATCAGTGAGCGAAGACGCGATCTTCCTGAAGTCTGCTTCCCGCAATCCGGCGGTGATGGTGACATGCAGCGCCTTGTTGAAATCGGATCTCTGCATGGGAATGATGATATGCAGAAACCACCGGTATTGTCCAGATGCCGTCATGCTTCGGAACAGACCCATGAGAGCATGGTCCTGATCCTGCTCCAGACGGGCCTTCATGGTGGAGACATCAATAAATTCCGAAAACCGGTCCTGATCCGGAAGATAGCAGTAATTCAGCTTCCAGATATTGATCACCGAAGACATATTCTTCAGCTCATCGCCCATTCCCATGGGCTGATCCGACATGGAGGATTTCACGGCCTGCACGGTGTCGTGCGCAAGGTCATAGATGGCAATGTCGTTGCACATATAGTACAGATCGCTCATTGCCTCCATTGTAACCTGCTGGAAATTCTCAACGTTGAGCTCCACAAACTGGATGTGGACGGTATAGAGATAGTGGTTGTCCTGTATCGCCTCCACGGATCCTGTGAGCTGCATGTAGTGATCCCCGGAAGGATAGGCTGCAGTCTGTGGACCCTTCAGCTTCCGCAGCTGCTGATCCGCATACTGTCTGTGGAAGAGGTGAATTGGATCTCCGGGGGCGTTCATCTTGCGTTCCCAGTCCTGCAGGTCATACACATGGTCCCTGCACAGGATCTCCCTGTATGCGTCGTTGACAAAGAGAATCCTGAATCTTATGCCATCGTCTTCCACAACGCAGAGAGGTTTATCTGTGAGATAGTCGATGCGGCTGAGCTTCGTGAGATAGGATCTCCACATTGCCGTCTCCACAGTCAGTCCTTTGTTCTTAAAATAGGGGCGCATTTCTTCGATTGGCATGGGCCGCGCGAAATAATAGCCCTGGATCTTTTCGCATCCGATTTCCCGTAAGAACAGAAACTGCTCTTTGGTTTCCACACCCTCTGCCAGCGTGGAAATATTCAGCTTCTTCGCCATCCGTACAATCGCTGTGATGACCTGCCTGGACTTCTTGTCAAAGTTCTGGAGGAACGTCATGTCGAGTTTCAGCTCATCAAAAGAGTACTTCTTCAGGACACCCAGAGACGAATAGCCGGAACCGAAATCATCCATCCACACCTTGTAACCCATCTCATGGAACCGTTGGATGAAGGAATCCACCTTGTCCATATTTTTGACAAAGGCGCTCTCCGTAATCTCCAGGTTGGTGAACTCTCTCGGCACGCCGTATTTCTGCGAGATCCTGTCGATGGAATCCGGGAGATCGTCATGCAAAAAGTCCTTGCGGGACAGGTTCACCGAAGCCGGAATCAGGTTGACCCCGTCTTTCTTCATCTGGACATAGTTGCGGCATACCTGCTCGAACATGTAGAGGTCCAGATGGTAGATCTGACCCGTTTCCTCCAGGATGGGAACAAACTTCCCAGGGGAAATCATGCCGTATTCGGGATCCACCCACCTCACCAGCGCCTCACAGTTGCACACAGTTTTCGTCATGGCACGGATCACGGGCTGATAGTAGACGTGAATCCATCCATTTTCCAGGGCCTTTTCGAAATTCCGCATGATATGGAATTTCAGGGCGGTGTCTTCCATAATGCTGTTGGTAAACCAGGCATATTTGGACACTGTCGTCTTCGGAATGGATTCACATGCCAGTCTTGCCCGGTCGCAGGCGTCAGTCAGCCTGGTGCCGTCGTTTTTGAACTCGAAAATACCTGCTTTTACAGCGAGATTGTTTCCATCGCCAAGCTCGCGCATCTGCGAAAACAGCGCGTTCAGTTTCGCTTCAACCTGATCCTTTTGGGCATAGGCAACGAAGTGATCGCTCTCAAAGCGGGAGGCCTTGTCCCGATTAAAATAGGTTTCGATCAGCTCTGCCAGACCGCAGATCTGTTTGTCCCCGACCTTGAGGCCATATCTGCTGTTATACTCCTTCAGCCCGCACAGATCGAAATACATAACGACGGGCGTCTGCCCCTTCTCCCAGATCTTCTCGATGCCCACCATGGCAGAGCTGAGAAAGTGGGTCATGTTCTGTAAACCGGTCAGGTTATCGTAGTGCCTGGAAAACTCCGTACTTCCTGAGGATGAGTATTTGCCGGACAGCGTGGTCAGCACTGCCTTGACAAGCTGATCGCTGCCGGAATCGGCGGTCTCATCCGTGTACGTGATGAAGGCCATGCTGGCGCCAGCGACCGTAATGTACTGTCCTGTTGCGTGAATCAGGTGATATTCACTCTGGTCCTCCCGCTTGTTTCGAAAGACAATATCGTACGCACTCTCCCCTGTGGCAAAGCGGTAGGAATACTTCTCCATCCGGGCAATGTCATCGGGATGAACATTTCGGTACAGATCGGTGCCAAGACTGTAAATCGCTTCCTGGCAGCTGGTGTATCCGAAAAGATCAAGATATGCCTTGGAAACCAGGAGCGGCTTGATCTGATCCTCGACATACTGATACACCGCGATCGGAATGGGGATATTCTCAATAAAAGCCCTTGTCTCAGCTGAAAACTCATAGGTTTTCATATTATTATCTGCGCCTCCTGTCTTCTGCAGCGCTCTGGAAATTCCAGTACATCCCGCATGGCGGATATCTGACCACTGTGTCGATGGTATCTGTTCTTTGACATTGACCCTTAACGCGACGCTGTCAGTTTCCCGCCCTTGTATATCTAGGCATTTGCTGTACAGATACGGTTTCTTCCGCCCTTTTTCGCCTCATACAGAGCGTCGTCTGCACATTTATAGACAGACATTGCGCTCTTGTTATCTGTGATTCGCACGCAGCCCATCGAACATGTCATGCTGCTCCCATCCGGAAGTGCAATGGCGTGAATCGATTTCTCGATCTGCTGTACCCTGTCCATTGGATCCGGGCCTCCGACGAGCATCGCAAACTCATCCCCGCCGATCCGTCCCAGAGCGGCCTTGGCCGTCTCAAATTTGTCGTAGCCGAAATCGTAGAAGTCCTTGTAGGAAATGCCCGGGTTTTCAATATGTGCCTGTACTCCCTCCGGAAATAATACCTGGATGAGATCTGCACAGGACTCCGGTGCGGTATGCAGCAGGGACCACAGCATATTCGTGGTGACGGCACGGATGCAGTAATCTCCCGTCTGGTGACCGAAGTGGTCGTTGATCTCCTTGAAGTGATCGATGTCGATTACGGCAAACACCAGATCCCCCTTATTTCTGCTGCCAAGAACCCGATCGGCCTCCGCAAAGAAATACTGGTGATTCAGTATTCTCGTCAGGCTGTCAATATGTGCCAGAAAGTGGTAGTGATTGCTGATGAGATCGTTTCGAATCTTTTCTTTGTGAAAGAAATAGGCGATAAAGCCAGATACGAGGAAGAAGGAAAACGCGTTGAGCACATCTTCGGAAACAATGGTGGGCGCTTTGACCAGGTAAGAGCTGATATCAAAGATCAGCATATAGACGAACTCAAACAGGATCAGATATCCAAACGAATAGTTGAGAAACAGGGTGGCAAGCGGCTGCATGACAAGAAAGGAAGTCGCTACCTGAGATGGATCCACAATGGATGCCACAATGCCAAAGAACATCATCCCGGCGCATGCGGAACCAATATCGATGTCAGCCTTCCGGACATTTTTCGGATTTCTGTGCTCCGGCATCAGAAATAAGATCTCTACGAGAACCGTGTAGATCAGAGAAATGCCATAATAGGGAGCGTAGGCACGGTTGATCGCACCGAGTAAAGACAGGAGCGCATAGACGGTCATCATGGCCATCAGGATATAATTGAGGATCCGCGCGGATTTCCAGTTCTCTGCCGCTATTTGTTCTCTGCACGAATGGTATTGGGCTGGTTCAAAACCGTAGTAATTCAACCGTTTCAACAGCTTCCCGTTCATAGATTCCCTCGAATACGGTTGCCAATGTCTGCGAGACTTTGGCTCAATTCATTTGAAATCAAATCACTTTTGGATCAGAGCGTACAGGTGTGCAGATACTGCCTGCAGATCTGCAGGTACTCGCCTGATCGATGCATGTTTTCCATGCATGCGGTCACATTTCTTTTCGACAATCTGTTGCAGAAGTTCAGGCATGGTCACAAGTGGCAGTACGCTTTTTGCTCCTGCCACTCCTTTACCTGATTGCAAACGGGCGAGTGAACAGTTCTCCGATTTCCCCGTCATGCAATCAAGCCTGATACCTTTTCCGGTCCGAATCCTGTGATCCGGAATCATAACGGAAGTCCGCTCCCCTAAAAACAAAAAATAATTGGATAAATCTAGTATACCATTTGAGTAAGATTATGACCTCTGAATAAATAAACAGAAACGACAGAATCAGGCTTATATATACAGAAAAGAATGTCATGCCGTAAAGAAGGATAATACGGTGTTTTGTCCATTCCGGCAAGTACCAATTCTTACCTGAATATCTCAGATCACTATGCCCATTTTCATTCGTAACCAGGTGCCGTGTAAAAACCAACTGGGAGCCTTGCTGCAAAATACGATTTTTTATCGACTTTAATTTTTCTGACTTTCTTCTCCTACCCTATCTCCTTCTCTCCCTCATTTCTCTCTTTCTTTTCATTTTGGACAGTAAAAAAGCCACCGGTCTGTGACCGATGGCGATGGGAAAACATATGTGTTGACTGTCTTTTTTGTATCTTTCTCAGTCGATCTCCTGCAGGATCTTGCGGATTTTGGTGCGGATTCTCTGCTGGGCATTGTCGATGGACTTGGGAGGCTTGTCCAGAATTTTGGCGATCTCGGTGTAGGAGAGACCGGTGAGCTGGAGCGAGAGCACCTTTTTCTCCAGAGGACTCAGCCTCTTTTCGATCTCCTCTGCCAGAAGCCTGGTATTCTCCCGCCCCACGATCTGCTCCTCCGGGGAGGCATCGCCGCCCGCCAGGGTGTCCTCGATGCTTGGGGAGGGCTGTCCCTCCTCGCCGCTTCCGTTCTCGCTCCTGGTGGAGAGGGAGATCGCGCTGTTCAATGGGAAGTGCTTCTTCCTGGCCGCGGCCTGCACCGCGCTGTAGATCTGCCTTGTCACACACAGGCTCGCGAAAGTGTAAAAGCTTGCCTCTCCCTCCGGATCGTAATCCCGGACCGCTTTGAACAGGCCCAGCATGCCCTCCTGCAGAATGTCCTCCCGGTCAGCTCCCGGAAGGTACAGAGGTTTTGCCTTCTGGATCACCAGACCCTTGTATTTCTCCATCAAAAAGTCAGTCGCAGCGTGGTTTCCGCTGCGGCTGGCCCGTATCAGTTCTTCGTCACTCAAGGATTTCCAATCCCGTTTGGTCATGTATTCACACACTTCCCCGCTGGCGGACAATCTCGTAGGCGAGGACAGCCATGGCGACCGAGGCGTTCAGGGAGTTGATTTCCCCCTTCTGGGGGATGCCGGCAACCAGGTCGCACTTCTCCCGTACCAGTCTTGAGACGCCCTCTCCCTCAGAACCCACCACCAGGCCGATAGGCCCGGTCAGGTTGAGCTTTGTCATCGGAGTACCGTCCATGTCTGCGCAGACAAACCAGAGACCCTTCTCCCGGAGTTCCTCAATGGTCCGTGCCAGGTTTGTGACCCGCACTACCGGGGTGTAGTTGATGGCGCCGGCAGAGGCCTTTGCCACCGTGGCGGTCAGGCCTACCGCCCGGTCCTTGGGGATGATTAAGCCGTGGGCACCGCAGACGTTGGCCGTCCGCAGGATGGCGCCCAGGTTGTGTGGATCCTCGATGTTGTCCAGAAGAATGAAGAAGGGATCCTCTCCCCGCTCCGCTGCCCTTGCAAAGAGGTCATCCATCTCGGCGTAATGGTAGGCTGCGAGGACCGCGATCACACCCTGGTGCTTACCCGTCTCGGACATCTGGTCGAGCCGCTCCCTCGGGAGGAACCGAATCGGGGTGCCGGACTGGATCGCCATGCGGCGGATTGTCAGGAGCGGTCCTTCTTCACTTCCCTCCAGGAGATAGAGCCGGTCAATGGTCTTTCCTGCCCGGAAGGCCTCTGTTACGGCATTTCTGCCCTCAATGCGGGACTCATTTGCCCCGATACCGGTATCCTGATCGTCCGATGCCGGAATATTTTTGGGCGCGCGATTAGCAGGGCGAACGCCATCCCGCTCCGGCTTATCCGGCCGCCGTGTCGTTTTGGCGGCCTTCTTCTCTGGGTTATTGCTCTCCTGTTTCATCCGGGCGTATTCGCGCACCGAGCGCTTTCGCTTGATCACGATGAAATCGTTCCTTTCTCCAAATCCCGAAGGCCAAGCTGCATCAGTTCCAGGAATCTCGGGAGTTCCTCCTTCATGTAGAGGTACCCGCAGAGTGTCTCCAGGGCCGTGGCCTTCATGTATTCCTCCATGGTGGCATTTTTGGCGTGGTGTTCGGGGCTGGCATGCAGACCCCGGCGGTAGATGTCCGCCTCTTCTTCCGAGAGGTACGAAAGCATTGCATCCCCGATCTTTGCCTGCGCCTTCGCGCTCACGTACAGCGATGAGGTTTTTTGATGCATCTTGGCAGCCTGCCGATTACCCTCGGAGAACACGACAGTCCTGGCGATCAGGCTGTAGACCGCATCCCCCAGGAACGCAAAGGAGAGCGGCGAGTAGGACCGCAGGTCCTTCTCGCGCTCTCCGAAGGCGGACAGCACCGCCTCCTTAAAGTCCCGCTGTTCGGGGCTCTTCGTGGTTTGATCCCGGGAACTCAATTCTTCTCCCACTTGGTTCCCTCTTTGGTATCCATCAGCGTAAAGCCGCGCTCCTGGCACTCTTTGCGGATGGCATCTGCCCGGGCGTAATCCTTTGCCTTCTTGCAGTCTGCGCGCTCCTTGATTTTTGCCTCGATCCAGGCGGCATCCTCATCCTGCACGGAAGCGCTCCGGTCTGCGATCAACCCAAGCACGTCGGTCAGGGTCGTAAGCTCCTTCTTCAGCGCCTCAAGGTATGCCTTCGAGTGGGCTGCGTCCGCGTTGGTGTTGATAAAGCGGACCAGGTCAAAGATGTCGGAGAGCGCGTCAGCGGTGTTGAAGTCGTCATCCATGTGCTTCTCGAAGGAGACACGGAAGGCATCCGCTGCCTGCAGGCTCTCCTGCTCCTTCTCGGAGAGGGGCTCTTCCTTGGCACCCTGCAGAACGAAGTTCAGGTTGTTCATGCAGGAGGTGATTCGCTCATAAGATGCCTTTGCGGAATCCATCAGTGCCGCTGAGAAGTTCAGCGGGCTCCGGTAGTGGGCAGAAAGCATCAGAAGCCGAAGCACCTGTGGATCGTATGCAGCATCGATCTCGCGGACTGTCTTGAAGTTGCCCAGGGACTTGGACATCTTGTGGTTATCAATGTTCAGGAAAGCGTTGTGCATCCAGTAGTGGACAAAGGGCTTTCCGTTGGCGGACTCAGACTGAGCGATCTCGTTCTCGTGGTGCGGGAAGATCAGATCCTCGCCGCCGGCATGAATGTCGATGGTGTCACCCAGATAGCGCTTGCTCATCACGGAGCACTCGATGTGCC
>JBJEYC010000346.1:0-1649 GCA_051886435.1 Lachnospiraceae bacterium | reverse complement strand
TCCAGCTCCTCGGGCATGATCGAGACGCACTTCTGGTTTCCGAACGCATCGAAGTAGACAAGCTTTAAAAACTTGACGTTCTCCTCCTGCGCGTAATTCTTTACCTCTTCAAAATCTTCCATTTTTATCTACTCTCACTCTCCGGAATGGCCCTTCTCTTCCGCGTACTTCTTGGCGGCTTCCACCAGTCCCCTGAACAGAGGATGGGCGTTGTTGGGCCGGGACTTGAACTCCGGGTGTGCCTGGGTGCCGATGTAGAAGGGGTGATCTTTCACCTCCACCATCTCGACGATCCGGCCGTCCGGAGAGGTGCCGGAGAGCTCCATGCCGTGCTCCCGCATGGTGTCGCGGAAGTCGTTGTTGAACTCCCATCTGTGGCGGTGCCGCTCGGAGATGTTCTCCTTGCCGTAGAGCTTGTAGGCCAGGGTGTCCTTCTTGAGGGTGCAGGGGTAAGCACCGAGCCGCATCGTGCCGCCCAGGTTCTCGACATCCCGCTGCTCCGCCATCAGGTCGATAACCGGGTGGATCGTATCCGGCGCGAACTCGGTGGAGTTGGCGTCATGATATCCCAGAACCGATCTTGCGAAGGCGACAACCGCCATCTGCATGCCAAGGCAGATGCCAAGGAACGGGATCTTGTTGACCCGCGCGTAGTCCGCCGCCTGAATCATGCCCTCGGTGCCGCGGTTTCCGAAGCCGCCGGGGATGATCATGCCATCGATACCGGTCAGAAGGGCGTCGCAGCCCTTTGCCTCGATCTCCTCGGAGTCGACCCAGCGGATCTTGACCCGGACCCGGTTGGCAATGCCGCCGTGGTTCAATGCCTCGACGACGGAGAGATAGGCGTCATGGAGCTGGGTGTACTTGCCCACCAGGGCGATCTCAACGGTCTGCTTGGAGGCGTCGAGATTTTCGACCATCTTCTCCCAGTCGGAGAGATCCGGCTCGGGGCAGGGGATATCCAGGCACTCGCAGACTGCCTGGGCCAGGTGCTCCTTCTCCATCATCAGCGGGACCTTGTAGATCGAATCCGCGTTCAGGTTCTGAAGGACATGGTTGGACGGCACGTTGCAGAAGAGCGCGATCTTATCCTTTAAGTACTGCGGCACCTCCAGCTCGGAGCGGCAGACGATGATGTCCGCCCGGATGCCCATCTGCTGCAGCTCCTTGACCGATGCCTGGGTGGGCTTGGTCTTGAGCTCGCGGGATCCGTAGAGGTAGGGGATCAGCGTCACGTGGATCATGCAGGCGTTCTTCGGGCCCACCTCGATCATGAACTGACGGATGGCCTCGTAGAAGGCCTGGGACTCGATGTCACCGACGGTGCCGCCCACCTCGATGATCGCGACAGAGTTCTCGTCGGGATCCGTCGGACGATAGAACCGGGACTTGATCTCGTTGGTCACATGGGGAATCACCTGCACGGTGCCGCCGTTGTAGTCGCCGTGGCGCTCCTTGCTGATGACGGTCCAATAGACCTTGCCGGAGGTGACGTTGGAGTTATGGTTTAAGCTCTCATCGATGAAGCGCTCATAGTGGCCCAGATCCAGATCCGTCTCCGTGCCGTCATCGGTGACAAACACCTCGCCGTGCTGGATCGGGTTCATGGTGCCGGGATCCACGTTCAGGTAGGGATCGAACTTCTGCAT